>CAZTUO010000133.1:0-4907 GCA_964616355.1 uncultured Nitrospira sp. | reverse complement strand
CGCTGGACATTGACGCGCTGCTCCATACGCCGGCAGGCAAGCCGCGGCTCGCGATCTTCTCGATCGCCCATCTTACCGACGTGGAGCGCCTGTTCTTCGTCGCGCTGCTGCTGAACGAGACGGTCGGCTGGATGCGCCGGCAGTCCGGCACGACGAGCCTGCGCGCGATCGTGTACATGGACGAGATCTTCGGCTACTTCCCGCCCGTGGCCAATCCGCCTACGAAGGGGCCGCTTCTCACGCTGCTCAAGCAGGCCCGCGCCTTCGGCGTCGGGGTGGTGCTGGCGACGCAGAATCCTGTGGACCTCGACTACAAGGGCCTGGCCAACGCCGGCACCTGGTTCATCGGGCGGCTGCAGACGGAGCGGGACAAGGCGCGGGTGCTCGACGGGCTGGAGGGGGCAGCGGCCGGGACGGGCAAAACGTTCGACCGCCGGCGGATGGAGCAGCTCCTGGCCGGCTTGGGGAACCGGGTGTTCCTCCTGAACAACGTCCACGAGGACGCGCCGGAGGTGTTCGAGACCCGCTGGACGCTGTCGTATCTCCGGGGCCCGCTCACGCGGACGCAGATCCAGGCGCTGATGGGGGCGCGGAAGACGGTAGGCCTGCGGCCGGAGGCGTCAGCGGAGCGCCGCGAAGCGGCCCCCCTCACCCCTCACGCCTCATCCCTCACGCGCACGCGGCCTGTGCTGCCGCCCGACGTCCCGCAGTACTTCCTGCCCATCCGGAGCGGGCAGCCGGCGGGGGCGCGGCTCCTCTACCGGCCGATGGTCCTGGGGGTGGCGCAGGTGCGGTTCCTTGACGCCAAGGCCAAGGTGGACCTGACCCGGGAGGTGGCGTGCCTGGCCGCCGTGGGCGAGGGCCCCGTCGTGGTCGCCTGGGAGCACGCGGTCGCGGTTTCCCTCGTGCTCTCCGATCTTGACCGGCAGCCGCAGGAGCCAGCGGCCTATGCCGCGGTGCCGGCCGCGGCTGCCAAGCCAAAGAGCTACGAGGCCTGGGGCAAGGACTTCGCGAGCTGGCTCTATCGGACGCAGAAGCTGACGCTGCTCCGGAGCCCCTCCCTGGGGCTGCTCTCCGCGCCCCACGAGTCGGAGCGGGACTTTCGCATCCGGCTCCAGCAGCTCGCTCATGAGCGGCGCGATCAGCAGATGGACGAGCTGCGGCAGAAGTATGCCCCGAAGCGGGCGGCGTTGGAAGAGCGGCTCCGGCGCGCGCGGCAGCAGAAAGAGCGCGAAGCGGAGCAGGCCAGGGAGCAATACGTGCAGACGGCCCTCTCGGTCGGCGCGACATTGCTGGGGGCGTTGCTGGGCCGGAAACCGCTCGGCGCCTCCACGGTAGGCCGGGCGACGACGGCCGCGCGCGGCGTCGGCCGCTCGATCCGGCAGGCCAAGGACGTCGCGCGTGCCGAGGAGAACGAGGAGGCGATCCTCAAGCAGCTTGCCGAGCTGGACGCGCAGTTCCAGGCCGACGCGGAGGCGCTCGCCGCGACGAGCGATCCGGTCGCCGAGGTCTTCGAGGCTGTGCCGATCCGGCCGACCAAGGCCAACATTGCGGTGCGGCTCATCGCGCTCGCCTGGACGCCGTGCTGGCAGGGTTCTGACGGGAGCCTTGCGCCGGGCTACGAGTGACCCTCACCAGTTCACGCGGATGTTCACGGCGCCGATGTGGTAGGTCGTCTGGTAGGTGCCGTTCACGGTCGCGTTGTTGTTGCCGGCCACGGTCCGCTGATCGAAGAGGACGGCCTGATAGGCGACGTCTACGCCGACGGAGCTGGGCCGGAGCTTGCTGCCGGCCGAGTTGCCGCACTCGAAGAGCCCCAGGAACTGGGCCTTCCCCTTGCACAGAACGCCCAGCCCCACCGAGATCGCGTTGTTGTCGGCGTCCGGCACCGCGGGATTGAACGTCGCATCGGGAATCGGGCTCTGGGCGTTCCAGTAGCCGGCCCGGAGCGCCAGCTCCCAGTCCGGCAGTTTGTCGAGTTTCAGGAAGCGGTACTCGGTCCCGACCATGACCGTGTAGATGCTCCGCCAGTTCTGCGGGTCGGGCAGCGTGGAGCCGGACGACAGGTGCACGTCGGTGTTCCGGACTTCCAGCCCGTGTAATCCACGTCCAGCTCGATCTTCCATTCCCGTTCGCGATCCCGGACCAGCCACACGGCGATCCCGCCGGTGAAGACCTGGGGCAGCACCAGCGTCGTGGTGGCGTCGGAGTTCAGGGCGCCGTTCAGAAGGAAATTGCCCCGCAGGTGCAGGGTGGCCTGGCTCCGGTACTGGAAGCCGATGTTGGCGAGCGGCTTGCCGTCCGCGTTCCGCAAGGGCGTGTAGAGCACGCTGGCGTTGAAGCCGAGGGCCGTGTCCCGCCCGTTCGACTCGGTCGGGGTCCCGGCCGGAATCCCGGAGCCGCCCGGCCAGTTGAACTTGTTCACGCTCTGGCCCTTGCCGTAGAGCCGGGAGAACGTATAGATGTCCATCCCGAGGCCAAAGGAGAGCTGGTCGTTCAGCTTGTACGCGACGGTCGGCTTGATGTCAATGAGCGGCAGCGCCGCGAATTTCGTCTTCGTGTTGAAGGGGCCATCGTCGGGCCACCGGCTGAGCGAGCCGAATGGCGAGAGGGCGGCGATGCCGACCGTGGTGTCGCCGAGCGCCTTGATGCCGAGGTCCTTGAGGTTGGCTGTGAGATAGAAGTTGGTCGGCGGCGGCCAGGCGACGCTGCCGTTGAACGTGCCCGTCGAGTTGACGCCGGTGGGGCTCGTAAAGCTAGTCGTCCCGCCCACGAACGTGGCGCCGATCGAGGTCTGCACCCCGCGCAACTGGGTCATGCCTGCGGGGTTGTAGTAGATGGCGGAAGGGTCGTCGGCCTGGGCGACGAAGGCGGCGGCCTGGCCGGTGGCCGAGGCGCTCTGATCGATGATCCGGAACGCCCCCGCCTGGCTCGCCGGCGGCGATGCGAGGGCGGGCACCAGGAGGCCCACCAGCAAGCCGGCGAGCGGCCAGGGGCGGCGGGTCGCCCCTCCGACGATGCGCATCCGGGTAGGTGGCATGCTCTCCTCCCAGGCAAGGCCGGGCCGAGGCTGCCTGCGCCACGGTCGCCGGCCCCGACCGCGGCGGGACCCAAGTCCCGAATCTGAATCACCCTTACGCAACCCTCCTTAGCAATAAACGAGGCAACTGTCAACTGCTTTCTCCCGTATCCCCTCAAGTGGGGATATACGACCGCCGTTCTCGTCAATGCTTCCGGTCCTTCATCATGAGCTTGTCCGTCCAGGCGAGCAGGATGGCCGAGCCCAGGAACGTCAGATGGATCAGGATCTTCCACTTGATGTGGTCCGGGGTCTCGTTGCCCACGTTGACGAAGGCCTTGAGGAGATGGATGCTGGAGATCCCGATCAGGGACGCGGCGAGCTTCACCTTGATCGTGCCCGGGTCCACGTGGCTCAACCAGTCCGGCCGGTCCCGGTGCCCTTCCAGGTCGAGTTTGCTGACGAACGTCGCGTAGCCGCCGATGACGACCATCGTGAGCAGGTTCGCCACCATCGTGATGTCCACGAGGGAGAGGACCCCCAGCATGAAGACCACTTCGGGCGACACCTGGACCTCGTGGACGAGGTGGAACAGCTCGACGAGGAACTTGTACGCATAGAGCAGCTCGGCCACGATGAGGCCGGCGTAGAGCGGCGCCTGAATCCAGCGGCTGGCGAACACGATCACCTCGAACCCGTGCTCGAACCGGCTGACGCCCCTGTGGCCGGGGCCGGCTGTGGCTACCATCGTTGCGGACGGATTGGTCATGTTGGCCATAGATTCCTCCTTCTGGTTGAACAAGGCACGTGTGGGTGAACGGGGCTCGGGTGTCCGGGCCGGTCGCGGGACCGATCGGCGCTCGACCGCTTACCGGCCCTGGATCAGCTCATCGGGCAACTCATTGGGGTTGTCGCCCGTCCGGGCGGGAAAATGGGCGGCGAGGAGGTCGCCGCAGGCCGCGATCGCGCGGCACAGGGCCTCTGCGGGCCGCCCCTCCTTGATCCCGCGCACCAGGTCGCCGACCAAGCCATCCCAGGTGCCTGGCGCGACCCGTTCGTGGATCGCCCGGTCCGCAAGGATCTGGACGCGTCGCTCCAGGAGCGAGACCAAGATCAGGATCCCGGTGGCCTCCCGGGTCTTATGCAGGCCGTGTTCGTAGAAGGCCAGCTCCGCGCGATGCCGCACCTTGAAGGCCAGGCGCTCCCGAGACGTCAGCAGCCGGATGGCCCAGGGGCACCCCCCGAGGGCTGCGCCGAGGGCGTAGGCGGCGGCGACGCCGACGAGGATCCAGCCGGGGTGGTGTGCAGCCCAGCCCCAGCGGCCCCAGCCGTACTCCAGCGTCAGCAAGGCCGTGAGCGTGACGACCGCCAGGATCAGCCCGGCGAGGTGGCGCGCCTCCCGGTAGCGAGCCGAGGCGGGCACGATCATCGGCACGATCTCACCCCGGGTCCGTCGTTCCGCCGCCTGCACCGCCTCGCGGATCCGCCTCAGCTCCTCCTCTGTGAACATCGGCATCCGATTGTCTTGTCCCTGCGAGCCGCCGAGCCGGCTTTTACCACGATCCCGACGCCCCGCCGCCACCGAAGTCGCCGCCGCTCCCGGAGAACCCGCCGCCGAAGTCGCCTCGCTCCCCAAAGCCCCCGCTCCACCCGCCAGCCCAGGGATCAGCCCGTATCCGCCTGGCGGGCACCCCGGCTCGCCCTCTTGTCGACTGGATCGCCCTGGCAAGCGCCAGCGCGCCGAGGAAGCCGACCGCCGCCGCGCCCGCCGCGAGCAGGAGCCCCGCGGACAGGGCCATGAAGAAGGCGAGGAGCCCGCCCACCGCCCCGCCCACGGCCCGCGCCCGGCCTCGTCGACGCCACAGATGATCTCGCCCAACCACGCCTC
>CAZTUO010000132.1:2036-8706 GCA_964616355.1 uncultured Nitrospira sp. | reverse complement strand
GGGCGACATACGGGAAGGAAGACCGGGGCTGGAAGGACATCGGAGCGGCGAAAGAGCTGATCGAAGAGCATTCGCTCTGCGCCGGATGCCCTGAGTCCATGGCGTTCCGATACATCCTGGCCTCCCTGCCCAACCCTGAGGATACGGTGATGGTGGGGTCCACGGGCTGCACGAGCCTGGTCTTTCCCCACGTGGCCGTGCACAATATCCACTCGCTGTTCGGCAATCAGAACGCGATCGCCAGCGGCCTGAAGCGGGCGCTGACGGTGCGCTTCCCCGGCCGGATCAAGGACGTGGTGGTGCTCGCCGGGGACGGAGCGACGGTGGACATCGGCCTCGACATGACGCTCCAGGCCTGGTTCCGGCAGGAGAAGTTCACCACCATCTGCTTCGACAATGAGCTGTACGCCAACACCGGCGGCCAGGAGAGCGGGCTGATGCAGAAGGGGTTCGTGGCCAAGATGGCCCCCGTCGGGAAGCAATTCGAGAAGGTCCGCCTGCCGGAAATCGCTCGCGAGTCGGGCTGCCACTACGTGGTCTGCTGCACGGTGAGCAAGCCATCGCTGGTCGAGAAGGTCGTCAAGAACGCCGTGTACGTGGCCCGGGAGATCGGCCCAACCTATCTTCAGCTCTACACCCCCTGCATACTGGAGATCGGCAAGAACAGCATGGAAGGGCTGCAGGAAATGCGGGATTCGGAAAAACCGACCGAGCGGTTCGCGTACAAGGAATACGTCAGCGACGCGGCCAAGCAATACCTGGCCGAGATTGCCGCCAAGGAGAAGGAGAAGAAAGCGGCCGCCAAGCAGTTGGCTTCGCAGGAAGCCTGAGGGTGAGCCAGCGTGCACGAGGGGGAAGGAGGAGCGCCCACATGATCAAGAAACGGTTGAATATCCGGATGTCCGGTCTGGGCGGCCAGGGCGCGGTGACCGCCGCGCATGTCATGGCCATGGCCGCCAATCGCGACGGACGATTCGCCATCTCCAACCCATTCTTTGGCGCGGAGAAGCGCATGGCGCCAGCCGAAAGTTACTGCCGGATCGGCGTGGAACGGATCTATGACCGAGGCGAGCTCGTCTTCCCTGACGTGATTGAAGTGTTCCACCCACAGGTCATCACGATGGGCAAGAGTTACACAATGCCCTTCTACTCGGGCATCAAGGAAAACGGTGTCGTGATCATCAACTCCGACGTGCCTCTGCTCTCGGAGGAAGACATCCAGCGGTTGAAGGACCTCAACGTCGCGGTCTTCTACATCAAAGGCACCCAGATCGCGCTGGAGATCGCCGGCACCGAGCTCTCCACCAACATGACGATGATCGGTTCGGTCGCGGGGATCACCAAGTGCGTGTCCCTCGAGGCTCTCGATCAGGCGTTGCAGGAACGGTTCGGCAAGAAATTCGTGGCCTCGGGCGGCACAGCGTCACTGGATGAGGCGATCAAGAAGAAGTTCGCGAAGAAGGAGATGCTCCTCCAGAAGAACTTCGCTACCGTCAAGCGCGCCTATGAGCTAGGGGCCGAATGGGCCGAGAAGAACAACGTCGAGCTGCGCGTGGGCATGCCGGTGGCGGCCTAGGCGAGGAAGGGATCGTTCGCGCATGTACAACGTTGCCCAAGTCATCGAAGAGAAATGCGTCGCCAAGAAGGGCTGCCGCCTCTGCATCATGTATTGCCCGGAGGCCAATTGCCTTGACCTCAACGTTGAAAAGATGGTCGCGCAGGTCAATATCAACCGGTGTAAAGGTTGCGAGCTCTGCGTGGTCGTCTGCAACGCCGCCAAGCACCAGGCGATCGTCATGCAGGCCGTCAGCGCCGACGGGTCGCTCATGAACAAGAAAGGGGAATCGGCCGCGATCGGCCAGGCGTATCAAGGCTGACCCCGCCAACGGATTTTACGGAAAGCCCCACGGCCCCGGCGCGTGGGGTTTTTTGTTGGAGCGGCGGGGGGGGGGAGGAGTCGGGCATGAATGAAGACAATGTGGTCGGGGAGCTGATCGCGGAGATCACCGCCCTGCTGCACGAGTTTCCCAAAGCCCTGGAGCGGCGCGCCGCGGAGATCCAGCAGACTGGCAAGGACCCCGATCTGGCGGCCAAGCTGGTCAAGGGCGCGGACGCCATGCGCGACAGCGGGAACATCTATCTCTCCTGGGCGCGCCACTACGCCTCGCTGGCGGAGGGGCCCCCCGAGGCCTCCGACGAGGAGGACGAGTCGGACTTTGACGTCTGATCTCTTCCGCCTCCGTCGCTCGCCCATCCCGCGCAAAAACTTGGCCAGGTCCGCCCTCAGTTATGTTAGAATACGCCCTGCCTCGGGTCCGGTTTTCCACAAGCGCACACAGCTCATGCTTCCTACGGGGTTCCCCGGTAGCTCAGTTGGTAGAGCGACCGGCTGTTAACCGGTTGGTCGCAGGTTCGAGTCCTGCCCGGGGAGCCAACAACCACGGGGCTGCCCCTCGCCGAGAGCGGCAGCCCTTTGCTTTCGCGATGAGTCACGACAGGCCCGCGGCGTCCTTCGAGCCCCATCCCCTCCTATTCCATCTCCATCTCATGACGATCGTGCCGCGCTGGCGGCCGACGAGGCATCTGCTGCGCGGCGTCACAGCCGAAGCCCGGCTGTTCACGGTCGAGCCGGGAACGCAGCTTCTCGGCTACTGCCATTGGCAGCCGATCCGGCAGCAGCACCGCACGCTGATCTTGGTGCACGGCTTCGAGGGGTGCAGCGAGTCGCACTACATGCTCGGGATCGCGGACAAGGCCTGGCTGGCCGGGCTCAACGTGATCCGTTTGAACCAGCGGAACTGCGGCGGCACCGAGCACCTGACACCGACGCTCTACCACGCCGGACTCAGCGGCGACATGGTCGCGGTGGTCACGGAGCTGGCCGAGAAGGACGGGCTGGACGAGATCTGGGCGGCGGGCTACTCGATGGGCGGCAACCTCCTGCTCAAGATGGCCGGCGAGGCTGGAGGGAACCTGTCGGCGTTGCGCGGGGTGGTCGCGGTCTGCCCGAACATCGATCCGGCCGCTTGTGTCGCCGCGCTGGAGCGCCCGTCAAACTGGGTCTATCAGCACTATTTCCTCACGCGGGTCAAAGCGCGGCTCCGTCGGAAGGCCATCTATTTCCCCGGCCGGTACGACCTCGCGCGGCTGGACGGGATCCGGACCCTGAGCGCGTTCGACGACGCCTACACAGCTCCCGACGGAGGGTTCAGGGACGCAGCCGACTATTACGAGCGCGCCGGCGCCCGGCACGTCCTGCACGGTATCCGGACGCCCACCCTGGTTCTCGCGGCGCAGGACGACCCCTTCATCCCCTTCCGGATCTTCGAGACTCCGGCTCTCCGGGCCAATCCGTTCATCAGGCTGCTCGCCCCGCGGCGGGGCGGCCACTGCGGATTCGTCCAGCGCCCCCGCCTCTCGGAGGACGCCTTTTGGGCGGAGAACCGCCTGCTCGAGTTCGTCGTTAGCCCCCTTCGGACATGAGGCAGCCGGGCGCGCTGGGGGCTATTCGACCGCCTGCAGCGTCACCGTGACCGTTTTGCGCCGACCGTCCCGCAGGACCTCGATCGCGACCTTGTCCCCGACCTTGTGCCGATCCAGGATCGTCAGCAGATCGTCCATCTCCTCCACCGGCTCGCCATCCACGGCGACGATGACGTCGCCCAGCTCGATCCTTCCGCCGAGCGTCTCGCGCGTCCCGCGCAGGCCCGCCTTGTCGGCGGCCCCGCCAGGCGCGATGCGGCCCACGACGACGCCCCTGATACCCCAGCGTTGCACGATCGCGTCCGGGACCAGGGTCACCCCGAGGCCCGGCCGGATGAGCCGGCCGTGCTTGATCAGCTCCGGCACGATGCGGTTGATGGTATCGATCGGCACGGCAAACCCGATCCCGGCGAAGGCGCCGCTCGGACTGTAGATCTGTGTGTTGATCCCGATGAGCCGCCCGAAGCTGTCCAGCAGCGGCCCGCCCGAGTTCCCGGGATTGATCGCCGCGTCGGTCTGGATCACGCCTTCAATCGTCCGGTCGGTCATGGACTTGATGGTCCGTCCCAGAGCGCTCACGACTCCGGTCGTGAGCGTGTGATCGAAGCCGAAGGGGTTGCCGATGGCCAGCACCTTCTGTCCGACCCGGAGGTCGTGCGAGCTTCCAATCACGACCGGCACCAGCGCCTCGGGCGGCGCCTGGATCTGGAGCACGGCCAGGTCGTGGTCCGGATCCACCCCGACCACCCGCGCCGGGTAATCGGTTCGATCGGCCATGATGACCTTGATTGCGTCGGCGCCGTACACGACATGGAAGTTGGTGACGATATGCCCGGCCTTGTTCCAGACGAAGCCAGAGCCGGAGCCCTGGGGCACCTCGAACAGGTTCAGCGAGAAGGGACCGCGGCGAATCGCCGTGTTCGTGATGAAGACGACCGAGCGGGTGGCTTTCTCGAAGACCGCGATCGTCGCCAGCTCGTCGGCCCCCAGCGGCGAGGACGGCACCGTGACCGGGCGGGGCAGCACCTCGGGCCCATCGTAGGCTGGGCCGAGGGGCCGCCCCCACTCCGTCCGCCCCGCGGCGTAGCCCGCTAAGGCGCTCAGCATGAGCAGCGCGGGAAGGAGAAGCTGCCGAATCCGGATCGGCTCCATCGGTCTACTGCGGGTTACTCTCCAACGACCTGCACGACGAGGTCCCGCCCGCGAGCCCGCGTGTCGAAATCCACGACGACGATCTGCTGCCAGGTCCCGAGCTCGAGCGCGCCGTGGTTAAACGGGATCGTCACCGAGGAGCCCTGAAGCTGCGCGCGCAGGTGGCTGTGGGCGTTGTCCTCTCCGGCGTTGCGGACGTTGTGCTGCCATCCGGGATCCGCTGGCACTAGGCGATCCCAGACCGCTTTGGTGTCGGCCCGGATGCCGGGTTCATCCTCGATGATGAGAACCGACGCCGTCGTGTGCTTGATAAACACCGTGACGAGGCCCGCCCGCAGGCCAGTCCCCGCCAGGGCCTTGCGGACCAGGTCGGTAATGTTCTCAACCTGCGTGCCGCCCCTCATCTCCACCCGCAGCGGGATGCTCCTCACCGGCATGGCCCAACCCCCGACGCCACCTCCTTGAGATAGCGCACCTCCCGGCGCGAGAGCGGGCGTCGCCGCGCCTCCGCCAGAATGCGATCGAAGGCCCCCCCGGCGGCCAGATCGCGGAGCGCCGCGACCACTCGGTCGCTCAGGATGCCCTCGATGCGCAGCTTCTCCAGATAGGCGAACGCCTCGGCCAGCGTCTCCCGGGACCGCGTATAGTAATCCCGCCCGCGCTGCCAGTTGCTGTAAGCCTCGAACTGCTCGCAGGCGACCAGCACCTCGGCCAGCTCCCTCACCCAGCCAGGTTGGTCGCGCAGCGTTTCGGGATAGTAGTAGTACAGGGTCACCAGAGTCATCCAGGGCCGCCAGCGCACCCCGAGCGCCTCGAACCGGGGTTGCACGGCGCGCAGGCGTCGCCGCAGCCGGCGCGCATAGCCGAGCCGCATCTCGACCTGTTCGCGAGCCCACGCATCCAGGCGAATCCCCTGCCGCTCGAGGTCCCGTCCGTGGCGGCGGAGGAACGCCTCCGTCTCGCGCCCGTACGGAGTGTCCGGATGGACGGCCCGCCACTCCCGAGGCCGGGTGGGGATCCCGCGGCGTTTGGCCCAGGACCAGATCCGCCCGAACAGCGCTCGATCGAGGCCCGCACGGCCGAGGTCATGTAACAGGCAGGCGATCTGATAGGTCGCGACCCGCTCCCGCGGATGGCCGAGCCTGAGGGCCACAGCCGCGCACATCTGCGCGGTCCGGAGCGCATGCGGCCGGTCATAGCCTCGGATCATCCGGCCGGGCCGCCGCGGGTCGGGGACATCGTACAGGCGGAGCAACGCCGTCGCCAGTCGCCGAGGCATCAGCAACGGAGCCTGCGGGGATCGAACGCGCGCTGTCCGCCCGCCGACCGCTCGACGAGGGGCATGGGGGCTCATGACAACGTCAGACACAGCGTCCCTGCTCCAGGTAGGCGGTTGAGAATAGCCCTCGCTCGGACAGGGTGTCAAGCGCGGGAGAGCAGGCCAGTGCCTCGAAGGCCTCCTTGAGCCCGACGGCCTGGTTGCGCTCGGCGGTCGGCTTCGGGCGGTGCAGAAGCGTGGAGGGAGAAGGAGGAAAGGGAGAGGCGCCGCTACCCGGCCGCCTTCAACGCCGAGGCGGTGGGCTCGCCCCCTTGGACCGCCTGGAGGTCCACCCGCAGAGCCTGGTCAGTAATGGCGAGCGTGCAGGCCCCGCATGTCCAGAAGGCTCCGGTATGGCAGAGCACCCCCTGGCAGCGCGGGCAGTGCACGAGGCGCTTGCCGCTCGTGCGCGGCGCAGCCGGCTCCGCGGGCACACACAGCGACGCCGCACCGTCATCCGGGCGGAGGACGTCGCCGTCCCTTCCCGTCCCGCTCTCTTCCATCGTGATGAGGACCGACATGGGTCAAAGCCCGTAATTGTGCCTATTCCCTATCATTCAACCACGAGGCTGTCAAGCTCTTTTCTTGGTGACGCCTCCGTCGAGGCCCGGCTACGGGCCGGCTAGGACCGTTGTGCGAGATCGGGGTGTCGCTCCGTCAGCTCGGGATAGAGTTCCGGGTACCACTTCTCGACGCAGCGCGGGCAGATGGTATTCG
>CAZTUO010000132.1:0-2000 GCA_964616355.1 uncultured Nitrospira sp. | reverse complement strand
CAAGGCTTCGAGGTACTTGTCCATCGGCTGCCAGGTTCCATTGATCCCGCGCAGGCTCTTGCACGAGGCACAGATCGGCAGCAACCCCTGCAGAATGCGGATCTGCCCCTGCGCCTTCTTCTGGCGCAACGAGAGGATCACGGTCAGCCAGATCGCCGCCGCGCCCAAGAGCCGATTGCTGATGCCGATCCACGCATCCACGCCCGGCGGAGAAAGCACAAAGCCGACCGGTAGCAGCAGGGTGCAGATCGTGGCGACTCCCAGGAGGGCGCCGCGTCGATCGAGCTGTACGGACACCAGGACCGGCGCCACGTACAGCACACCGACCGCGATGCCGATCGGCAGCATCGCCTCCGCCGCCAGAATCCCCACGATCAGCAGGAGGATCGTGCTCACGAGCACCGATGACTTGGCTTCAACCATGGGGCCGGTCACCGTCCACACGCTTGCTTACCGGGCGCGTCGCACTGCACGCGGAAGGTCCCTGGATCGCCAGGATTGGGTACGCACCGGCCAGTAGGATATCACGGGTAGGGAAAGAACAGAAGCCCTAAATCCCCACCAATTGCACTCGAATCAACTCGTAGAGGTCTTCCATCGAAACAGCCGGGTGGATGGCATCGAGCACGTTCTTATATCCGACCTCGAAGGACAGAGCGCAACGCACCGCCGACGCCATCTGAAAGTTCCACGCCACGACGCTTTTGGCGCTGAACGTGCTGCTGTCAACAAGCCTGTCAGCGCTCCGGGTTTCACTGTACGAGGTGGACGTCGTGAAGTTGAACTCCCGATCGAGCGCATAGTTGACCGACAGGGCGGCCGCCAGCGTGGAGATCCGGACCCCCGACCACGTCTGGCGATCCTCCCGGAGGGTCAGGTTCGGGACGATGGCAAGGCGGGCGTCCGGTTGATAGGATCCGCTGAACGCATGGACGAAGCCCGCTGTATTCAGGCCCGATCGCAAGTCGTCGGTGTGGAGCGAATAGCGTGAGGCCAGCCTGGCCGTCCACACGGGCCCGCGGATCGAGAAGGCGCCCTCGAACGTATCGAGGTGGCTGCGCTGGCGGGCCCTTCCGGCCGGCTCCAGGGCGCTCGAAAAGGCAGTCCGGCCATAGGAGAGGCTGAGTTCTGGCCAGGAGGCCGGCGCCAGAATGAGCGACGCTTTCCGCTGATCTTGGAGAAGCCTTGCTCGCGAAGGGACCTTAGCCAGGTTGTTCCACGTTTCCGTCCTGGAAATTCTCCAGCGGGCGAAACCAACCTGCCACTCTCCCCACACTTCTCTGAGGGCCTGATCGCGCACGCCGAGAAAGGCTGCGCCGGCGGAGCGGTATGTGAGCCCACAACGAAATGTCCCCACGGTGCCGGTCGCCCCGAACCGCAGCAGACGATGCTGGGCGTCTCCCAGGCCGTGCGAAGTGGGGAGCACGGACGGGCTCTGACTGATTTCTGCCTCACCCGTCAGTCGGTCGTCAAAGAACGAGGCCCTGCCCAACAGACTCAGGACACGAGTCTCCTGCCCCTGTCGGTCCAGGTCTTGCAGGCGCTGGATCGTCTGCGGTGCAGCCGTGTACGTGGCATTCAGGGAGACGACCTTTTGAGCCCGTCTCACGAGCGGAGACAGGTCCGCGGAAGCGAAGTTGCTGCCGCGCCATTCGATCTCCCGACCCTGAAGGCGCGAGGGAACTTCCGGCAAAGCCCAGGCGATCTCCGTCCACGATCTGAACAAGCAGGCTGCGGCAAGAACCGCTGCGACAGAGAGCAGCTTCTGCATGGCTGCTTCTCCCTCTGTCGTATTGCTTCGAAGGTAGGTCTGAGGCAGAGACTATTCTACGATCGGGTGCAGTCATTCGACAACAGCCAGGCGGAACACAGGTGGTGGTATCCCTCTTTTCGTGGAAATTTTGAAGGCGTATCCTCCCGGCACCACCACAACCGGCCCTGGGGAGTCCCCCGCCCCACGATTTCCTTGGACACCGATTTGGGGCATACTGCCCCCTCAT
>CAZTUO010000131.1:2353-8747 GCA_964616355.1 uncultured Nitrospira sp. | reverse complement strand
AGGAGACGGGGACGAAGCTCCGAGGGAGCTACGCGACCGGATTTCGGGCCCCCACGCTCAACCAGCTCTTCTTCCCCGGCTTCGGCAACCCGAACTTGCAGCCGGAGAAGAGTCAGGGGCTCGACGTGGGCGTGGACCAATACCTGTTCGATCACCGGGTGACGCTGAGCACGGGTTACTTCTGGACCCGGTACCGGAACCTGATCCTCTCGGTCTTCAATCCGGCGGCCTGCGGCCCCCTCAGTTCATCGGGGTTCTGCGCGCAGAACATCGGCCTGGCGAAGGCCCAAGGGTGGGAGAGCAGCGTGAAGGTCGTGCTGGCCAGGGAGCTGCCCTGGATGAAAAGCCTGGACTTCCACGGCCAGTACACCTATACGATCACCAGAGACCTCCAACGGAACGTGGGACGCCGTCTGCCGCAGTGGCCGGTCAACCAGTGGAGCGCGGTCGTCAGCTACCAGCCGATCGAGCCTCTCCGCATCAACGTGGAGTTCCGGTACATGGGCGAGCGGTTCAATGATGCCTTGAACCGTCAGAAGCTCCAGGCCTTCGATGTCTGGAACCTGGCCGCGACCTATGACCTCACCAAGCGGGTCCAGGTGTACACGAGGGTGGACAATCTGTTTGATCGGCGGTATGAAGAGATCCTGTTCTTCGGCACGCCCGTCCGCTCGATCTACGGGGGCGTCAAGGTGAATTTCGATCTTAGCTGAGCGGTGCCGCCCGCGATGGGCCGTCGCGGGGCCTGTGCCGCCATGCAACCTGAAAGGAGCGGTCCATGCCAACACAGGGCTGTCGCACGGAGACGATCGAGGAGCAGGACGGCGCCCGCTATCACTACGAGTACATGGAGCCGACGGAGGCGGCCCTGTTGGGCCTCCTCCGCGACCTCTTCGAAACGCACTGGTCCCGTATCGTCTTCGGCCCTTGCATCCAAGGCGCCGTGTTCGAGATCCGGCTCACGGAGCCGCCGCAGAAGGTCTCGATGCTGGATGGGTACCTGACCGTGGACCTGGGCCCCTGGCATTTTCATCTCTGCCTCGGGGAGCATCGCGGCACCCAGGCAAACCCGACCCCCGAAGCGCTGGCCCAGCTCCGGCGGGCATCCAAGGCGGGCTTCTTCCGGAGTCTGGGGCGAGGCTGTGCCGGCGGGAGCTGGGGCTTCCGGATGTGGAACGGGGCCGGAGAGCAGATGCTGACCGTGTTCTTCCCGAATCCCTATTTGGATGAACGGATGAAGCCGCAGAAGCCGGACTGGAGCCGGCTGGCCCTCTGGAACGAGATGCGGGTGAAGTATCTGCCGGGGGCGGCTCCCTGGATGCCGGACGTGCAGGAGCCTGCGGCGCCGACGTGCCACTGACGGACCGGCGGGGGCGGGGTATGCGCATGTCAGGCGCGGCGGCGGTGGGCGGGCTGCTGCTGTTCGGCGGAGTGGCGACGGTCGCCTGGACGGCCGGCACCACCCCGGCCGCCCCGACCGGCCGTCCCGCGCCGGGGTCCGTCCCGACCCGGGTCCTCTCTGTGAACATCACGAGCGACGAGATCCTGCTCGACCTGGCGCCGGACCTGCTCGTGGGGCTGAGCTATCTGGCGACCGATCCCCAGGCCTCGAACGTGGTCCTCCGGGCCCAGCGGATTCCGGTCCGTCTCAAGGGCGATGTCGAGCGCATCCTGAGCCTCCAGCCGGACCTGCTGGTCATCGGCGGGCACCAGGCGGACATCGTCAGACAGGTCGAGGCGCTGGGGATCCGGACGGTACGGATCCAGGGCTTCGAGTCGCTCGACTGGATTCGCGAACTGATCCGGACCTTGGGTGCGGCAGTGGGACGGCCGCAGCGGGCCGAGGAGTTGGTCGCCGAGATGGACGGGCGGCTGGCAGCGGTGGCGCGACGGGTCGCCGGGCGGCCGCGGCCTCGGGTACTCTCCTACTCCGCCGGGGGCTTCGTCGCCGGGCGCCGCACGATCACGGACGACGTCATCCAGGCGGCTGGCGGAGAGAATCTCGCTGGTCTCCTGGGGATCACCGGCTGGAAAAAGCTGTCGCTCGAGCAGGTGGTCGCGGGCGATCCGGAGGTCATCGTGATGCGGCAGACCGAACGGTGGGATCCCGGATTCGCCCAGGCGTTGCGGGACCATCCGGCCTTCCGGCACAGCCGTGCGGTGGCGACGGGCCAGGTGTACCTGCTGCCTGGCCGGCTCCTGGTCACCTCCTCCCACCATATCGCCGAGACGGTGGAGGCCCTGGCGCGGCTGCTGCACCCCGAGGCCTTTGCGGGAGCCTCGATGTGACGGGCCGGACCGGCGCGGTGTTCCTGGGGTTGCAGGTTCTCCTCCTGGGCTCGGTGATCGGCGCCACGGCCGTCGGCTCTGTGGATGTGCCGCTCCGTACGGTCGTCGCGCTGTTTCTCGATGCGCTGCCGGGCGTGCACCTGGATGCCGGCTCGCCCGCCCAGGCCGCCATCGTGTTGCAGCTCCGGCTGCCGCGGGTGCTGCTGGCGCTTCTGGTCGGCGGCGCCCTCGCGCTCACCGGGGCGGTCCTGCAGGGGCTCTTCCGCAACCCGATGGCCGATCCCGGCATCATCGGGGTGAGCAGCGGAGGCGCGCTCGGCGCGGTGGCCGCGCTCACCTTCGGGTTGTCGGCTTCGTACCTGTGGGCGGTGCCGCTGCTCGCGTTTGCGGGGGCTGGGGGCGCGACGCTGGCGATCTATCGGCTCGCCTCGGCCCACGGGCGGACGCCGCTCGCCACGTTGCTGCTGGCCGGCCTCGCCCTGAACGCGTTTCTGACAGCCATGACCTCCTTTCTCCTGAGCCTGGCGCAGAACATCTTCGTGCTCCGGGAAATGATGTTCTGGTTGCTCGGGGGGCTAGACGGGCGGAGCTGGCCGCACGTGGGGCTGGTCTGCGGGCCGGTCCTGGCGGGCTGTCTGGGGCTGTCGCTCTTCGCTCGGGACCTGAACGTGCTGGCTGTGTCGGGGGAGGAGGGCGCGCGCAGCCTGGGGGTGGACCTGCCGGGACTCCGGCGTTGGCTGTTGACCTTGACCGCCCTCGTCGCGGGCGCGGCGGTCTCGGTGAGCGGGATCATCGGCTTCGTCGGCTTGATCGTGCCCCACGTCGTCCGGTTGCTCCTCGGGCCGGACCATCGGGTCTTGCTGCCCGCCAGTTTCCTCGCCGGCGCCGTGTTTCTGATCTGGGCGGATCTCGTCACGCGGGTGGCGGTGCCGACCGAGGAGCTGCGGCTCGGGGTCGTCACGGCGGCGATCGGGGCGCCGTTCTTCATGGTCCTGCTCCAGCGACACCGGCGGCGGACCGAGGCAGTCTAACGGAAGCCCGTGGACGCGATTGTCACAGCCAGAGACGTCCGGAAGGTCTGCGACGGCTACGTGCTCGTGGACGGGGTGGACCTGTCCATCGCGCCCGGCGAGTTCATCGGGTTGGTCGGTCCGAACGGCGCGGGGAAGACGACGTTGCTGCGGCTGCTGGCCAAGCTGCTGGAGCCGTCGGGCGGGGCGGTGCTGCTCGAGGGCGTGGACCTCGCCCGCTTGGCCCAGCGGGACGTGGCGCGGCGCGTGGCCGTGGTCCCCCAGACCGCGGTCGCGGCGGATTTCGCCTTTCCGGTCCTGGACGTGGTCCTGATGGGGCGCTTTCCGCACCGGCGGCGGTTTGAGCCCCTCACCGCGGAGGACGCCGCCCTCGCCCGCCAGGCGATGCGCGAGACCGACACCGCCGCGCTCGCGGACCGGCTGATGACCGAGCTGTCGGGCGGCGAGCGGCAGCGGGTCGTGCTGGCCCGCTCGCTGACGCAGCGGCCCCGGCTGCTCTTGCTCGACGAGCCGACGGCCAGCCTCGATCTCTCCCACCAGCTCCAGGTGCTGCGGCTGGTGCGGCGGCTCGTCGAGACCGAGCGCCTCGCGGCGGTCGCGGCCCTGCACGACCTCCAGATGGCGAGCCGGTTCTGCGATCGCGTGCTGATCCTCAAGCGGGGCGCGCTGGTGGCGGCGGGCAAGCCCGCCGAGGTGTTCACGCCGGAGCGGCTGGCGGACGTCTTCGGCATCGTCGCCCGCGTCGTCCCCGACCCGTTGACCGGGGGGCTCGCGATCACGGTGCTGGATGTCGCGGACCAGCTCCTAGACTCAGGAGGAACCCCAGGGCCCGCCGCGCCTCGCGGGAGCGCCTCGGGTTCGTGCGGCGTGACGTTGACAAGCGGAAGCCCGGGGCAGTAGAGTGCCTGCGTTCGACATAGGCCTCGACGGTCTGGGGGTTTCCCGGAAGGGAAAGAACAGGGAAGAGGGTGAGAGGCCCTCGCGGTCCCGCCGCTGTAATTGGGGACGAAACCCGCCACAGCCACTATTTCGACGCGCACAGCAACCAGCGAAGAGCAGCCGGCTCCGGCGCTGCTAGCTCTCGGCTGGAAGCTGTGGGCTCCTGAGAAATGGGAAGGCGCGGGGAGTAGGACGATCCAAGAGCCAGAAGACCTCCCCCGACCTCGACCTCCGGTCCTCCGTGGGGTGGGGAGCCGGGTGGCAGAGGATTGAAACGCCGGGTGCAATCCTCAGGGACGGTCCGCCCTGGGGATTTTTTTTGTCCGCCGTCTGAGAGCGAAAGCGGGCCATGAATGCACGGCTGGTCGTGGCGGGCACGCACAGCGGGGTCGGAAAGACCACGGTCGCGCTCGGGCTCATGGGAGCCTTGACCCGCCGGGGCCTGTCGGTCCAGCCCTTCAAGGCGGGGCCGGACTTCATTGACCCGACCCATCACCAGGCCGTGACCGGCCGGACCTCACGCAACCTGGACACCTGGTTGATGGGCCAGGAGGTCGTGCAGGAGCTCTTCCACCGCGCGGCCGCGGGGGCCGACCTCGCGATCATCGAGGGGGTGATGGGCCTCTTCGATGGGGCCTCAGGGCTCGACGAGCGAGGGAGCGCCGCGCACCTCGCGAAGATCCTCCAGGCGCCGGTGCTCCTCGTCATGGACGCGCGGGCGATGGCCCGGTCCGCCGCCGCCGTGGCGCTGGGCTTTCAGAAGCTGGATCCGGCGCTGCAGCTCGCCGGCGTCGTCCTCAACCGCGTCAGCACGGCGAAGCACGAGGACTACCTGCGGGAGGCGATCGGCGGGCTCACCGGCCTGCCGGTGCTGGGCACCTTGCGGGAGACGGATAGGGTGGCGATCCCCAGCCGGCACCTCGGGCTCTATGCGGGCGGGGAGAGCCCCAAGATCAAACGGGCGCACGAGCAGATCGTCGCGTTAGCGGAGCAGGCGCTCGACCTGGAGGCGATCGTGCGGATCGCCCGGAGCGCGCCGGCTTTGCCCCCGAGCCAACCGCGCTGCTTCGATGGGCCGGCGACCGCATCGGGGGGACCGGTCGTCGCCTACGCCTGGGACGAGGCCTTCTACTTCTACTATCAAGACAACCTGGACCTGCTCACGCATCTCGGCTGCCGGCTCGTGCCGTTCTCCCCCCTCCGCGACGCCGCCCCGCCGCCGGCCGACCTCCTGTACCTGGGCGGGGGCTATCCAGAGCTGCACGCGAAGGGATTGGCCGAGAATACGGCGATGCGGGCGGCGATCCGGCGCTTTGCCGACTCCGGCGGGCACATCTACGGGGAGTGCGGAGGATTGATGTACCTCTGCGAAAGCCTGGTGCGGAGCGACGGCGCCGTGCTCCCCATGTGCGGCGTGCTCCCGGCGCAAACGGTCATGACCAAGCGGCGGCTGAGCCTGGGCTACACCCTGGTCCGGGTCGAGCGGGCCTGTGTGCTGGGCGCCAGCGGCACGGTGACCCGCGGGCATGAGTTCCACTACTCCACCCTCAAGCTGCACAAGGACGTGCCCGCCGCGCTGACGATCGCACGCGAGCGGGGCGGGACCGAGAAACCGGACGGGTATCTGGTCGGCAACACCCTGGCGTCCTACACGCACATCCATTTCGCCAGCAATCCGGCGGTCGCCCGGTACCTGGTCGAGACCGTAGGGCCGGGAGGGGCGCCGCGGCCGGGCGGCCGTCTGTCGTAACTCAGACAGGGGAGGGGCGACGCGCATGAGCAGAATCCAAGTCTCGCGCACCACGGGTGTCCTGCTGGTGTTCCACGGCGCGCGCGACGACGACGGCATGGCCGAGTTTTTTTCGTTCCTGACCGAGGTGCGGCGGGCCTGGGCCCCCATAGTGGTGCAGCCGGCCTTCCTCGAGTTCGTCGAGCCCTCCATCCTGGATGCGACGGCCGAGATGGTCGAGCAGGGCGTCCGCGAGGTGCTCGTGCTCCCGCTGTTCCTGGTGCCCGCCTCCCACCTGAAGACGGACGTCCCGGCGGCGATCCGGTATCTGCGGGAGCAGTACCCGCACGTTACGTTCCGCTACGGCCGGCATCTGGGAATCACCCCGCTGCTGACCGCCATCCTG
>CAZTUO010000131.1:1802-2273 GCA_964616355.1 uncultured Nitrospira sp. | reverse complement strand
GGGCGGGGCAGCAGCGACCCGGACGCCAACAGCGACGTCGCCAAGGTGGCGCGGCTCTTCTGGGAGGGGCGCCGGCTGGCCACCGTCGAGATCGCCTTCGCCGGCCTGACGGCCCCCACGCTGGAGGAGGGGCTGACCCGCTGCCTCCGGCTGGGGTGCGAGGCGCTGATCGTGCTCCCCTATTTTTTGTTTACCGGCATCCTCGTGAAACGGATCACGCAACAGACGGCGGAGTTCGCCGCGCGGGCCGGCGCCGTGGACGTCCGGTGCGGGCGTCACCTGGGGGTGCATCCGAACCTGGTCGAGGCCCTGACGCTGCGGCTGCAGGAGCTGCTGGAGGGGCCGGCACTCATGACCTGTGATTGCTGCAAGTACCGGGCGGCGCTGCCGGGGTTCGAGGCTGACCGCGGGGCGCCCATCGCGACGGACCACCACCACGGGCTCCGCAGCCGCGCCTCGGACGAGCGCCAT
>CAZTUO010000131.1:0-1780 GCA_964616355.1 uncultured Nitrospira sp. | reverse complement strand
GGCCACGGACCAAGTTCCACCACGGGTAAGAGGGGGGCGTCTTCGCCTCGGGCCGGGTGAGGCCATGGAAGAGAGCCGGCCTCCAGGGTCCCGTCGGGGTCTGCGGACCGGGTTCACGACCGGAGCCTGCGCGACGGCTGCGACGAAGGCGGCGCTGCAGGTGCTGCTGGGCGACGAGCCCCCCTCGCAGGTGACGATCCGTCTCCCGGCTGGCCGGGACGCCACGTTCAGGCCGGTCAACTGGGTCGTCGCGGACGGGCAGGTCTCGTGCGGGATCGTTAAGGATGCGGGGGATGATCCGGACGTCACGCACGGGGCGGAGATCCGGGCAGCCGTGCGGTGGCGGGCGGCGCCGGGGCTCGAGCTGGCCGGCGGCGAGGGTGTCGGGACCGTGACCCGGCCGGGATTGGGGCTGGAGATTGGCGGCCCGGCGATCA
The DNA here is from genome assembly GCA_964616355.1 of uncultured Nitrospira sp. Lineage (GTDB taxonomy): Bacteria > Nitrospirota > Nitrospiria > Nitrospirales > Nitrospiraceae > CAZTUO01. Next base: position 1,343 of record CAZTUO010000131.1, on the reverse strand, counting down.
ACCCGGTGCCGCGGCGGATGATCACGGCGGTCGTCGAGGAGCGTCTCGGCCCCCGGCTCCGCGAGCAGGGCCTAACCGTCACGATCTCGATCCCAGACGGCGAGCGGCTGGCGAAGAAGACGCTCAACGCGCGGCTGGGGATCGTCGGCGGGCTCTCGATCCTGGGGACGACCGGGATCGTGCGGCCCTACTCGACGGCGGCCTGGCGCGCCAGCGTCGTCCAGGCCGTGGACGTCGCGGCGGCCGGCGGCTGCCGCGAGGTCGTGCTCTCGACCGGGGGCACCACCGAGCGGTTCGCGATGGCGGTGCGGCGGGATCTCCCGGAGATCGCCTTCGTCGAGATGGGCATCTTCACCGGCGCGGCGCTCAAGGCCTGCGTCAAGGCCGGGATCGGCCGTGTGACCCTGAGCGGCCAGGTCGGCAAGCTCTCGAAGATCGCGCAGGGGTTCATGCAGACCCATGCGGCCGGCAACCGGGTGGATACGAAATTTTTGGCCGAGCTGGCGGCGCGATCCGGGGCGACCGGGACGCTCCGCGACGCGATCCTGGCCGCGAATACCGCGCGGCATGTCGGCGAGCTGGTGCTGGCGGCTGGCGCGACGTCCGTGCTGGAGGGGCTCTGCCGGGAGGTGGTTGCGCAATGCCGCGCCTACGTGCAGCACCGGCTGGCCGTCGGGGTCCTGCTGTTCGACTTCGACGGGACGTTGCTCGTGCAGCTCCCGGCCGGGGCGGACCGGTAGGGGGAGGGGAAGGCGATGACGGCGAGGGGAGCCGCTGAGCGCATCCTGGTCGTCGGGGTCCCGCCCGGCGGGCCGGCCGGCTGGCCTCCGGCCCTCCGGCGCCGCGTGCAGACGGCGGAGGTCCTGTGCGGCGCCCCACGCCACCTCGCCGCCCTGCCGGGGGTGGGGCGGGAGCGCTGGCCCATCACAGACAACGTGCCGGAAATCGTCGAGCGGCTGCGGGCCGTGCCCGGCAAGCGGGTCGTCGTGCTCGCCTCGGGAGACCCGCTGCTCTTTGGGATCGGCGCGACCCTGGCCCGGGCCTTGGGGCCAGACCGGTTAGAGATCGTCCCGCAGGTCAGCGCGGTCCAGGCCGCCTTTGCCCGGATCGGCGTGCCGTGGCATGACGCGCTCATCCTCTCGGCCCACGGGAGGCCGATTGAAGCAGTCGTCGCCGCGGCGCTGTCCCATCCGAAGGTGGCGCTCTACACGGACGGGGTGAATACCCCGGCGCGCGTCGCGGCAGCGCTCCTGGCGGCCGGCGGTCCGGACCGCCGGGCAGTCGTCGCCGAGCGACTGGGCGAAGCCGGCGAGCGGATTGTGGAGGGGACCTTGCGCGGGGTG
>CAZTUO010000130.1:0-8796 GCA_964616355.1 uncultured Nitrospira sp. | reverse complement strand
GTGGCTTCATCCGGGCGGAGGTCTACCATTACGACGATCTGATCGCCTGCGGCTCGGAGGCCAAGGTGCGGGAGAAGGGGTTGTTTCGGCTAGAAGGGCGGGACTATGTGATCAAGGAAGGAGATGTGGTGTACTTCCGGTTCAATGTATAGAGGGACGCCGCGTCTGACGAAGGGCAACCTAAAAGGGGTCGGGAGTCTTTTCATGACAGGATCATCGCCACTTCGGCAAAGGAATCCGCGAGGCTCGTAAACAAAGACTCCCGACCCCTTTTATCACCCCCGGCGGAGGCCACAACGTTTAGCGCCAGCGCGATCCAGGTGAGCGCGAGCAGCCAAGCGGATCGTCTTGCCGGACGCCGCAAGGTTGACCACCTATGAATAACCCACTGTGACACGTGCTTCCTCTGAAGCGGCTAGCGCTCCGGGTGGCGCGCGGCGGCGACGGCCTCGGCGAAGGCATGGAGGCTCTTGCGCTCCTCGCCATCGAGCGCCAGCAGCAGGTGCATCTCGTCTCGATGCGCGAGGCGGAGGCTGAGAAAGGGCTCTTCCCGGCGCTTCTCGCGGTTCTCCCAGACCGCATCAATTACCTGGATCTTATCCAGGTCCGCCACCGACAGCACATCGTACCGGAAGTACTGGTCGCCGATCACCATGTCGTAGATCACCTGGCCGGCCGTCAGCAGCACCAGGTTGAAGCGACCCTGATCCTCGTACCCTTCGGGGAGAAACTTGTTGACGTGCACGAGCGCGACCTTCCGGTCGCCCAACGCCCGTTCGATCTGCACCTTCAGCGCGTCGTAGTCAATTTGCAGCGCGCGCTCGTCCGGCCCCGTCGCCGCCAGGGCCGCCGCCCGCGCCCTCTGGAAGACATCGCTCGCCGTCATCAGTCCTGCCATCTCAGTGTCTCCTTCCTCCGCCCGCGCGAAGGGCCCTCCCTCCGCCGCGACGAACGGGCGCTACCCTACCCGGTGTGACCGCTCCATTGCAAGGGGGCGTTCCCCGTTAGCGCTCGCGATCGCCGCCGGCGCGCCTCACCTGTCCTCACGAGCACGGAACGCCCGCTCAAAGCGCGTGCTCCCCGCCTCGTCCACGATGGCCACTCGCAGCTCGGGTCCCTCGATAGACAGCAATCCGAAGTTGAAATACCCACTCTCGGTGTACAGGGTCGTGGGATTGAGCTCGGGGTCGAGCGGGCGCAGCAGACCCGGGGCTGCGGCGAGCGGTCCCGCGATAAACTCTCGGAAGTCGGGCACCCCATCCCGGTCCGGGTCATATTCGTTGATCTGGACATAGTGCACGTCCGCGGACAACCAGACCACGTTGCGGATCCGTCGCTCGAGCATCGCCGCGACGATCGTCTTCAGCTCGCTCTGAAACCCCGTGCCATCCGCTCCCCGAGCCCAGCTATCGTATCCCGGTGCGGTCGGGGAACCGGGCTTGGGAATGGCCAGCGGCACGCTCGTGGCGATGACCTTCCAGGTCGCGGTGGAGCGGGCCAGCCCGTCGAGCAGCCAGGCCCGCTGGGCGACCCCCAGCATCGTTTTCCCAGGCCCGTCCGGGTCGCTGTTGCGGCTCCGGTACTGCCGGGTGTCCAGCAGGAAGATCTCCAGGTCCGCCCCGTAGCGGATGCTCCGGTAAAGACGGTACGGCTCGCTCGGGGAAGGCGCGATCGGCCAGTACTCGAACAGCGCCTGACGCCCGAGCGACATCAGCGGCTCGTAGGGGCCGGCGAAGTTGTTTCGGATCTCATGGTCGTCCCAGGTGACATAGACGGGGACCGCGGCGAGAAACCGTTGCAGGGCCGCGTCTCCGCGCTGGTACCGATGCTTCGCCCGGAACCCGTTCAGCGTCGTCGCCAGAAAATCTCCGCCCGGCACCGAGGGCGGCGAGGGACAGCGGTCGTCGCTGTAAACCAGGTCTCCGAGCAGCAAGGCGAAGGCTGGTTGCCGCTCGAGCATGCGATCGAAAATCGCATAGCCACCCTCTGGGCGGCGGCACCGTTGCTGGCCGCCCAGATCCCCCGCCCAGAGCAGCGTTACGGGCTTGGAGACCTCCGCGGACGGCGGAGTGGTAAACCGGCCGATCGCCGCCGGCGCGCCCCGAGGCGGCTCCCCGCCCTGCTCCGCCGAGACGGACACCCGGTACCGGTACGGCGTCCCCGGAGCCAGCCCGGAGAGCAGCAGCGAGACGGTAAAATCCCGGAGTTGCTCTGTCCGGCCAGAGACCGCCCCGCCGACGCGCCCCGCCAGCCCGGCCGACGCTCCGTCCGAGGACGGTTCGGTTTCAGGGGTCCACTCGACCCGAACGCTCGCGGCCCCGACGGTCCGCACCCACAGGACGGCCGAGGTGCCGGTGAGGTCGCCCAGCGCCACGCCGTGGCTCAACGCAGCCTCCTCCGGAAACGGGCTGGAGACCGGCAGGCCCGGCCTGGGGCTGGCCTCACAGCCAGCCAGCACCGCCGACAGTCCGAGGAGGAGCCTCAGCAAGAGGGTCAGCCGCACCGGATGCTTCCTTTGCGTTCCCAGCGAGCTCCCAGTCGAGAGGTCCGCGGGCGGGCCCGCCGCGGCACCCGCCGTTGCATTGGACCCCGTGAGTCCGGCATACTGCACGCCAGACCGCCTTCACCCATAGCCGCAAAGGAAGGCGTCGGCGCCGTCCGCGGCCCCGGCTGCGCAGGACCACGCCGACGCGGAGGACGCGCATGAACGAGCAAGGTTGTCAGATCGAGGGCTGTTCCGCGCGGGCGTACGCCCCGGCGGGGACAGGTTCCTTGTGCAAAGCGCATTTTCTGAGCTACCTGGCCTGGCGGCGCAAACGCGGACCCGGCATGTTCGCCAAGTATGCGGCCTTGACGATGGAGGAGCGGGACGCGTTTGTCGCCGAGTGGCGGAAGACCGTCAAGGCCGAGGAGCCGCCTCCGCCCCAGACGCCCCCTGCCCGGCCGGCTCCCTGAGGCGATCCCACAGCCGATCTGCTCGATTCCCCCGAGTCCCTCCGGCGGCGCGGCCCTCAGCCCATCACGGGAGAGCCGTGATGGTGGATCATCTTCCACTCGGGGCCGAACCGTTCGTAGAGATTGGTGGCCAGCACGCGGCTCACCCGCGGCTCGTCGTCCTGTCGGCTGGTGATGTTCTCCGTGCAGACGACCCAGGCGAGATCCCCTGCGACGTGTACCTGGACCTCCGTCAGTTCGAACCTCATGAAGAACGTGTTGTTGAAAATGAGGACCCATGAGTCCCGCACGGCCGGCCACCCTGCCCGCAGCGTCCACCCCGGGTGGATGCAGTTGACGTAGTCCTCGTGGGCCCAGATCCGGTCCATCCGGCCGATGTCCAGACTCTCGAACGCCGCGTAGAACTCCTGATTGGCCCGGGTGACCTCTTCGATCCGCTCCTGCAGCATGGCCCCTCCCTGGCATCGGGAGCCAGTATCATACCCTAAACGCTCCCGCCGTTTCACGGCCAGACGCGGGGCCGCCCCGGCCACAGACACCGGCCCGCCACGGTCAGGCATCCGCCGCCCGCAACAAGATTAAGCAGTTGACTCGATACCATAGTCCAAGGTGTAGCGTAGGGGCGCTTCCGCTGTCGTACCAATCCGACAATTTTGTCGACCAGCCGACAAAATTGTCGGATTGGCCGAAGGCCGGCACGCCCCATGGACCAAAGACAGCCGGTTTTCCACCTGTTGAATGGCCTCCTATCTGGCAGGGACCTTGCGTCGGGCCATTGCTGGGCTGGTGAAAGCACGTAGAACTTTCGTCGGCCCCTCAAAAGAGGGGGGAATTTCAACGGCCGGGGCAAACCGGCTGACTCTCGGGCCTTGCACCATCTCCAGGAACGAGCACCGGGGATCGCGATGGGGCGAAGATCGTCCCGTCCAACTTGGGAGGCGTCTATGAGAGAATCTGTCGCGTACGGCAAGGCTCCCGCTTCATTCCCACCCCAACGCAAGCGCGGCGACACGCCTTCGGACCGGCTGCCAACGGATCGGAACGAGACCCCGCCGCCAGCTCATGCGACCGCTCCCGCGGCACCCAGGAGCGGCATCCTGTTCGGCAAGTGGCGTGCCCGGTGGGAAGACCGCCTCGTCTGTCTCTGTACTCTCAAAGGCCAACCGCTGTATTCCGGCCGTGCGAGACCCGCAGGCCCGGCGTCCGCGAGTCACCGCCGGGTGGCCGAAGAGCGAGACATCAAGCCCCACATTCAGCAACTCTGCGCGCGCCTCAGGGCGCTTGCCCAGCCGCGGCCGGGCCCCGAGCCCCTGCGTAGCCGAGGCGGTCTCCGTGCGGCGAGGCTCCTGCCTGCACCACGTGCGCGGCTTGCTCCTCGAGCCGGCGACCGCGGGCGAGCCGCTGATCCTGGTGGTCGTGGACACCACATCCGAGCCAAAGCGGACCCCGCTCGACCTCACCTACCTCAAGAACGCCTACAATCTGACCAGCCGGGAGATCGAGGTGCTCGATTACGTCCGGCAGGGCGCCAGTTACAAGGAAATGGCCCAGGAGCTGGGCATTTCACCGCACACCATCAGGGACCACATTCTCAAGCTGAAGCTGAAGTTCCAGGCAGTCAGCCGGTGCGGCATCATGGCCCGCTTGATCGAGGAGAACTGTCACTCCTAAGACCTCCGGTCGGCCAACCTGACCCAGGCGGTCTAGCGAGGCCCCCGCTCGCGACCCGCGACGTACCGGGCGGACTGCCAGTTCACCAGCCAGACGCCGGCTAGGATCAGTGCGATGCCCAGGACCTCCTTGAGGCCGATCCGCTCGCCGAGCACGACAGCCGAGAGGATGACGGCCGAGACCGGGATCAGGTTCACAAACACCCCGGCCCGCGAGGGGCCGATCCCCTGGACGCCGTACAGCCAGGCCTGCTGGCCCAGCGCCGTGGCGAAGACGATGAGGTAGCCGAGCGCCAGCCAGCCGGCCAGGGGTACCGAGGCGAGCCCGGCGGTCATCACGCGCTGATCGGTCCAGAGCAGAGGAATCTGGAAGAGGATCGAGAGCAGAAGCGTGGTCCAGTTGACGGTGAGTGGCGAGAAGCGCTCCATCGTCCGCCGGCCACCCACGGTGTAGAGGGCCCAGCTCACCAACCCCAGCACGATCAGGACGCCGCCCAGCCAGGGGTTCTCCCCGACCGCCTGGCCTTCGGTCCAGGACACCAGGCCCACCCCCGCGAAGGAGACCGCGCAGCCGGCCGCCACGACCCGGAAGGGGACATCCCGGATGATCAGGGAGGACAGCAGCGCGGTGACGACCGGGCTGGCGCCGATGATCACGCCGGCCGCGGCCGCGCCGATGTAGCGCAGGCCGAAGAGCGTCAGCAGATGGTTGCCCAGGACCGCGAGGCCTAAAGCGGTCAAGCCGGCCAAGTCCGCTCGTGAGAAGGCGACCTTGCCCCCTTCCTGCCACCACCAAAGCGGGATCAGAATGGCGAGCGCGCCCAGCCCTCGGAGTACCGAGGTTTCCACCGCCGAGAAGGAGCCCAGCGCGAACTTCTGTCCGACGATCGAACCGCCCCACACGACGGCGGCCGTCACGAGCGCGGCGTAGGCCGCAGCTTCCGATGGCTTTCCCATGCGAAGGCTCCTGTGGCGGCTTAGGCGTCCTCGGGCCCGCTCGTACGCCGCACGGGCCGCACCACCAGCACTCCGTCCCGGATCGTCACCAGGACGGCGGTGACGCGCAGATCGGAGGCCACGAGGCGATTCAGCTCTTGGATCGTCGCGGTCCGCAGGTCCGGCGGGGGATGGATCAACACGTCGCCGGACCAGAGCACATTGTCAATCAGGATAACTCCGTCCGGGGAAACCAGGTCGAGTGCCCGCCGGTAGTAGTTGACGTAGTTCGCCTTGTCCGCGTCAATGAAGATCACGTCGAAGGGGCCGGCGAGGTCCCGAAGGGTCTCCAGCGCCGGCCCCAGCCGCAGCTCGATCTTCCGGCCGTGGGAGCTTCGGGCGAAATACCGGCGGGCGACGGCGGCGGGCTCCGGATCAATCTCGCAGGTGACCACACGCCCGTCTTCCGGCAACGCCTCGGCAAAGCAGAGAGCGCTGTAGCCCGTGAAGGTGCCGATCTCCAGCACCCGGCGCGCGCCTACGAGGCGGGCCATCATCGCCAGGAAGGCGCCCTCCAGTGGCCCTACCAGCATCTGGGGAAGCGCCATCGTCCGCTCGGTCTCCTCCCGCAGGGCGCGGCGGACCTCTGACTCCGGCGTCGAGTGCGCCTCCGCATAGGCCTCGATCTCTGGCGCGACGATGATCTTCATCCCTCCCTCCTAGGCGGCGGCACCTCGGAGTCGCCCATGTTCCCCCTTGCGCGTCCTGCGCCCCTTGCCGGGCCGGCTCGCCCTTGCGTACACTGGGCCCGCATCATAGCATCAGCCCCAAGGAGACGTCACCGTGAAAACCCTTGCCATCCTGGAGCCCCTGATCCTCCGGCTCCGGCAGATCCATCACCTGTCCAGCGCCGCCTCCCTGCTCTCCTGGGACCAGGAGACCTATATGCCGCCTGGCGGGGGCACCGCGCGCGCCGAGCAACTGGCGACCCTCCAGCGCCTAGCCCACGACTGGCTCGTCTCGCCCGAGATCGAGGCCCTGCTGGGCCAATGGGTGGACCTCGCGACGGGCCAGGTGCTGGATCGGGCGGAGGACGCCTGGAACGAGCCGGCCCGCGCCCTGCTGCGGGAGGTCTGGCGCGACTTCAGCCGCGCGAAGAAGCTCCCCTCCGAGTTCGTCGAGCGGCTCGGCCGCGCGACCTCCCTGGCCCAGCAGGTCTGGGCGGAGGCTCGGCGGCGGAGCGAGTTCGCGCTCTTTCTGCCCCACCTGCGAACCGTCCTCGCACTCAAGCGGGAGGAAGCGGGCTACCTAGGCTACCAGAACTCGCCCTACGATGCGCTGCTTGACACCTACGAGCCGGGCACGAGCGTGGCGGTCCTGACTCCGCTCTTCGACGCGCTCCGTGCGCGGCTGGTGCCGCTGCTCCACCGCATCCTGGCCGCGCCGGTGCGGATCGAGGACGAGCTGCTGTACCGCGCTTACGACCCGGCTCGGCAGGTCGAGTTCGGCCGCGTGATCCTGGCCGCCATGGGCTATGACTTCCATCGCGGCCGCCTGGACCTCTCCGCCCACCCGTTCACGACCTCCTTGCACCCGACCGACGTCCGCGTGACCACCCGCGTGTACGAGAAGGAGCTGCCGGCCTGCCTGTTCAGTTGCATCCACGAAGGCGGACACGGACTCTACGACCAAGGGCTCGATCCCGAGCACTACGGCACCCCGCTGGGGGAGGCGCTGTCGCTGGGCATCCACGAGAGCCAGTCCCGGCTCTGGGAAAACTGCGTGGGGCGGTCCCGGCCGTTCTGGCGCGGTTTTTTCCCCCTGCTCCAGCAGGCCTTTCCGGACCAACTCAGCGGCGTCGGGCTGGAGCAGTTCTACGCGGCGGTCAACCGGGTCAAGCCCTCGTTGATCCGCGTCGAGGCCGACGAGCTGACCTACAATTTGCATATCATGCTGCGGTTCGAAATCGAGCGCGGGCTGATCGAGGATCGGATCCGCGTCGAGGACCTGCCGGCGGTGTGGAACGAGGCCATGCGACACACCCTCGGCGTCGTGCCGGAGCGGGACGCGGACGGCGTGCTCCAGGACGTCCACTGGTCCCTTGGCGCCATCGGCTACTTCCCGACCTACACGCTCGGGAACCTCTATGCGGTGCAATTCTACGAGCAGGCGAAGCGGGAGATCCCCACGTTGGAGGAGGAGATCGAAGCAGGCCGGCTCACGACCCTCACGCAGTGGCTCAACCACAAGATCCACCGGTGGGGCCGGACTTTCACCCCGGACCACCTCCTCCGGCGCGTCACCGGCCAGTCGCTCAGCCCCGAGCCGTTCCTGCGCTATCTCGAGGAAAAGTTTGGCGAGCTGTACGGATTGAGCTAGCAGCAACCAGCGAATAGCTGCAGCTCGAGGCTCCCGGTCCCCTTCGTTCAGAGCTACGTGCTGCTCGCTGTTGGCGACCCGCTGCAGCTAGTACCCCAGCGCTGTGTTCAGCCGGGCCAGCAAGGCGGGCGGGAGCGTGAACTCCTGCTCGACCTGGATCCGGCCGGGCACCAGCAGGCTCGAATGGAACGAGATGTCGCGAATCGGCAGCTTGACCGCGGGCTGGTCCGGCGTGCTCAACTCGACCTGCTCGACCGATTGCATGATCGCACTGCTGTCCTGCGGACCGTAGGTCCCGGCCACCGCCCGCAGGATCTCTAGCACGGCCGCGTTGCCCTCCGACTTCTCGCCCGCCTCCTCCAGCACCTTCAGGGCCTCTTCCGCCGCAGGAGCCAGGCTGAAATTCTCGACCCGTTCCTTGCGCCGCAACGACATCAGATCGTTGTCCAGGTCCTTGCTGAACGCACCGTACGCATAGCGGAAGAATTCGAAATGAAAGCCCTTGACCCCCTTGGCGAACATCTGCAGCTCGCAGAGGAACGCCAGTTGCTGGAGCTTCACGTCGCTCATGAAGCCGTGGGGCTCAGCCAGATGCAGCAGATAGACCAACAGGCCGCGATCCACGGTGATCTGGTTGGGGGTTCGCACCGCGTTCTCCTCCCTCCCCGGGGGGCGGCCCGCCCCGGACGAGGCCGCTCCGCTCGAATATAGGCTGGCGATTGGAGGCCCGTCAATGTGGCGGCGGCTCGGGAGCGGCGATCCCTGGTCTGCGCTTGACCCGGTTATTCAATTTAGTCTTTAATACCCATGACGTCTTCCCTGAAACTGGGTCGCCATGGGCAAAGCTCCCACAGAG
>CAZTUO010000129.1:0-8862 GCA_964616355.1 uncultured Nitrospira sp. | reverse complement strand
AGGCGCGTAGCTCAGGGGGAGAGCGCTACCTTGACACGGTAGAGGTCGGCGGTTCAAGACCGCCCGCGCCTACCACTCCGCCGAGGCACTCAGACCAGCCAGACACCCGCCGGAACCTTCCCTCGTGGCAAGCAGCCGAGGCCTGAGGCATTGCCGGAGAAGCGGGACCCGGGGCCGGTTCGGGTCTGCTGCGCAGGTGTCGGCCGGCTCCGGATGGCGGACACCGGCGGCGGAGGCTCGCGGTGAGCGACCATGGGAAGCCAGGGGGGACAGATTCACGTGACGTTGCCCGACGGGAGCCGGCGTCTCATGCCCGCGGGATGCACCGCCGCCCAGGCGCTCGACGGACCGAGCGGCGGAGTCGGCCCCGAGGTCTTAGCCGTTAAGGTGAACGGGGTGGTCCGGGATCTGGCGACCCCGCTCTCCGAGGACGCGATCTTAGAGCCGGTGACGTTCGACTCGCCGGACGGCAAGGAGGTCTACCGCCACAGCAGCACCCACATCATGGCGCAAGCCGTGAAAGAGGTGTTTCCGTCCGCACAGCTTGCGATCGGTCCCGCCATCGAGGAGGGGTTCTACTACGACTTCGCGTTCGAGCGGCCGTTTACGCCGGAGGACCTCCAGAAAATCGAGGCACGGATCCAGGAGATCATCAAGGCGGACCGCCCCTTCAGGCGCCTGGAGATGCCGCGCGAAGAGGCCATCCGGTTTTTCCGAGACCGAGGCGAGCTGTACAAAGTGGACATCCTCGAGTCCATTGACGACCCCACCGTGTCGCTTTACAGCCAAGGCGAGTTCGTGGACCTCTGCCGGGGGCCCCACGTCCCGTCCACGGGCCGGATCCGCGCCGTCAAGCTGCTCGCCAGCGCGGGCGCATACTGGCGCGGCGACGAGCGGAACCCGATGCTGCAGCGGATCTACGGTACGTCCTTCCCCACGCAAGCGGCGCTCGACGCCCACCTGGCCAAGCTCGAGGAGATCAAGCGCCGCGACCACCGCAAGCTGGGCAAAGAGCTCGACCTCATCACGATTCAGGACGAGATCGGGCCCGGATTGGTGTTGTGGCACCCCAAGGGGGCGCTCGTCCGGCTGCTGATCGAAAACTTCTGGCGGGAGCAGCACCTCAAGCAAGGCTACCAGCTCGTGTATTCGCCCCACATCGCGCGCCTGGACCTGTGGCGGACCAGCGGTCACGTGGACTACTACCGCGACAACATGTTCGCGCCCATGAAGGTGGAGGCGAGCGAATACCAGCTCAAGCCGATGAACTGCCCCTTCCACATCATGATCTATAAGTCCCACCTCCGCAGCTACCGGGATCTTCCGATCCGGTACGGGGAGTTGGGCACCGTCTATCGCTACGAGCGGACCGGCGTCCTGCACGGACTGCTCCGCGTGCGCGGGTTCACGCAGGACGATGCCCACCTGTTCTGCCGTCCGGATCAGCTCGAAGCCGAAGTCAGCCAGGTGCTGGACTTCACCTTCTTCGTCCTCCGGACGTTCGGCTTCACGGAGTTCGAGGTGTACCTCTCCACGCGCCCGGAGAAGGCCGTCGGCTCCCCGGAGCACTGGGCCGAGGCGACGGGTGCGCTGGAAGCGGCCCTGAAGAGCTGCGGGATCGCCTACGCGATCGATCCCGGGGAGGGCGTCTTCTACGGGCCGAAGATTGACATCAAGATCAAGGACGTGCTCGGCCGCGCCTGGCAGTGCTCGACCGTCCAGGTGGACTTCAACAACCCCCAGCGCTTCGGCCTGGCCTACACGGGGGAGGACGGGAAGCCCCATCAGCCGATCATGATCCATCGGGCGTTGATGGGCTCGATCGAGCGGTTCTTCGGGATTCTCATCGAGCATTACGCCGGCGCGTTTCCCGCCTGGCTGGCTCCCGTCCAAGTGCGGGTCCTGACGATCACGGACAGGCAGCGGGCCTATGCGCAGTCGGTCGCGGACCGGCTCAAGGAGGCCGGGCTGCGGGTGGAGCTGGATTTCCGAAACGAGAAGGTCAGCTTTAAGGTCCGTGAGGCGGAGGTCGCCAAGGTTCCCTACATGGCGGTGATCGGCGACCGCGAGGCGCAGGACGGGACGGTGTCGGTCCGGGCGCGGCACAACGCCAACCTGGGTACCAAGACCGTTGCGGAAGTCATCGAGCTGATCCGGGCCGAGGCGGCGGGCCCCGGCTCGTTGCGGTAACCCCTTTCACAGGCGAGGTGCGGTATCGTTCCCAAGCTGCGTGTGAATCGTGAGATCCGGGTCCGGGAGGTCCGGGTCATCGGCCCCGACGGCGAGCAGCTCGGCATCATGCTGACGCCCGACGCCTTTCGGCGGGCGCAAGACCTCGGCTACGACCTGGTGGAAGTGGCGCCCACCTCGCAGCCGCCCGTCTGCCGGATCATGGACTACGGCAAATACAAGTACGAGCTGAGCAAGAAGGAACACCAGAGCCGGCGCCACCAGAAGTCGACGCAGGTCAAGGAGATCAAGCTCCGCCCGAAGATTGACAAGCACGACCTGGAGATCAAGGTCCGGCAGATGAAGGGCTTCCTGACGGAGGGGAACAAGACCAAGGTGACGGTGAACTTCCGCGGCCGAGAGATGGCCAACCAGGAGCAGGGGCGGGCCATGATCGCCAGCGTGATCGAGCAACTGGCCGAGGTCGGCACCGTCGAGATTCCCCCGCGGCTGGAGGGCCGCAGCCTCGTCATGATCGTGGCGCCGAAGGGTTGAGGAGGGTCCAGAGGATGGCCAAGATGAAATTGAAGACCCACAAGGGAGTCAGCAAGCGGTTCGACCGCACGGGCGGCGGCAAGCTCGTCCGGCGGAAAGCCGGCCGGCGGCATCTGCTGACCGGCAAGCCCCGGACTCGAAAACGGCGATTGAAGCGGGTCGTGCTCGTTGATCCGAACCGGGCGTCCTCGGTCGCCAAGCTGATGCCGTATCACTCGTAGAGAAGGAGTCCCGAAGCATGCCACGCGTCAAAGGCGGACCGAAGACCAGGCAGCGCAGGAAAAAGCGGCTCAAGCTGGCGAAAGGGCAGTACGGCGCGAAGAGTCGGCTGTTTCGCACCGCCACTGAATCCGTGGACAAAGGGCAGACGTACGCCTATGCGTCGCGGCGAAAGCGAAAGCGCGACTTCCGCCGGCTCTGGGTGGCCCGCATCAACGCGGCCGTGCGGGCCCACGGGCTCACCTACAGCCGCTTCATCGCCGCGCTGCAAAAAGCGAACATCCTGCTGGACCGCAAGGTGCTCTCCGACATGGCCATCCGGGATGAGGCGGGGTTCGCCCGGCTCACCGAGTTCGCCAAGCAACAGCTCGCCGCCCCCGCAGCCTCGTGATGAGTGACGAGGGATGAGCAAAGACGCAGCGCTCCGACCTCCTTTCACCCGTCACTGATCCCCCGTCACTCGTCACGGGTTCCCAGCCAGCCGGTCCACCTCCAGCTCGAACGCGACGGTCGGCATGCCGATCTGCCAGCGTTCGAGCACCTCCGGGTGCAGTTCCCCAATCAAGCCCAGCGCTGCGCCACCCGACACGATCCGTCCCACGCGCCCGTCGAGGAAGGAGGGATGCTGCACGGGCTCCAGGCTGTACGGCTGACCGAGGTAATACAGGAGCAGATCCAGGCACGAATGGGCCTCGGAGAAGTTAGCCGCCGCGTGCGCAATGACGACCCCCAGCATCACGAGCGTGCGCGAGCCAAGGTCCTCCTCCGGGGCGGGGACCGCCACCTCGCCGACCTCGAAGATCCGGTGCGGATAGAAGGCGCGCGGGGACGCGGCCTCCACGCGCAGGAGCGAGGGGAGGATCCACTGCCGCACGCAGCCGTAGCTCTGCGACATGACGTTGTCCACCTCCACCACCCGGTCCCAGCCGGTGCCGGCCAGCCGCATGCGGTCCACGAGGTCCTGCCGGGCGGCCAGGACATTCGAGATGATCTCCTCGCACCCCATACCCACCATGAGCTGCCGGATGCGATCGGACCACTGCTCCAGCCGTGACAGGCCGCCCACGGTGAACTGAGACGGCATGACCGGCGAGAAGGTCTGGTAGCCTCGGCTGATCGCCACGTCCTCCACGACGTCCACCGGATGCATGAGGTCGTTGCGATAGGGCGGCAACCGCACGGACACCCGGTCGCGCGAGGCCTGGACCTCATAGCCGTATGCGGCGAGCGCCTGTCGAATCTCGGTGGCGCTGAGCGCCTCGCCCAGCGCGGTCTGGATCGTCTTGACGGCCACAGAGCGAGGCTTGCCAAAGTCCAGCGGCGTCCGCACGTTCTTGCCGAACTTCGTCGCATAGGGGTAGACGACCTCGACCGGCTCGATCGCGGCCCCGCGATCCGCCAGGTTCACGGCGAGGATGTTCAGCGTGAGCAGCACCATCGGGAGATCGGTCCCGGTGACCTCGACGAACAGCTCCGTGTCGCCCACCCGCACTTCCCCGATCTCGCGGCTGTTGATGATCGGCGGCAGGGACAGGACCTGCCCGTCCTCGTCTCGTAGCAACGGCACGCGGTCGTGCCCGGCCAGGATCGGGCCGTATTCAATCCCTTTCGGGTGCACACTGAGAATTTCACGCAGCGTGAGCTTCTCCTCCAGCCCCAGCGGCGTAAATCGCGCCTCGTCCGGCTTGACGAGCCCGTAGGTGACGGGGAAGACGATCGGCGGCAGCCGGTAGAGGCCGATCGAGACGCTCCGGCGCTTCCGCCCGTAGATATCGGCCAGCTTCTCCTGCGTCTGGATGAGCTGCGCCAGCCCTTCGGCGGTCACGCCGTAGCCGCGCGCCGCGCAGGCCGCCACGTAGGGCCGGATCTTCTCCAGGCCCGGCGAGACCAGGAGGCGCCGCGAGGCCGGGGCCGCGAAGAAGGGGTAGGGGGCGGCGGTCCTGGCCCGCGTGATCCGGATCTGCCGGGCAATCCCTTCGCAGCACCAGAGGTCCGGCCGGTTGCTGTCCTGCAGCTCGACCCGGAGCTCGCCGGTCTCAGGGTCCTGATCCTTGAGCTCTCCTTTGACCAGGGGCAGCCAGGCCACAAGCTGCTCGACTGTGACTGGCTTCCCGCCCAGGAGCCGCTCGAAGTCTTTCAGGTTGATGGCAATCGTCGGCATGGGGGCGTTGCGCGTGAGGGGTTGTGCAGGGTCATCGTCCTCGCTCGATTCCGCTCACCACCGATCGCGCGTCACCCTTCACGGCTGTTCAGAAGCGGCCGCGCGTGGTCCGGATCAGCTCCAGGTCGGCGGTGAACAGATCCCGGATATCGTGGATGCCCAAGGCGACCATCGCCATCCGATCCAGACCCAGCCCCCAGGCGATCACCGGGACCTCCACGCCCAGGGGCCGGGTGACCTCCGGCCGGAAGAGCCCGGCGCCGCCCAATTCCATCCAGCCGAGGCGTGGATGCCGGACGTGCAGCTCGACGGAGGGCTCGGTGAACGGAAAGTACGCGGGCAGGAACCGGATCTCCTTCGCCTGGGCCACCTCCCGGGCGAACAGCTCGAGGAGGCCCAGCAGCGTCCGAAAATTGATGTCCAGCCCCAGCACGATCCCTTCCACCTGGAAGAAGTCCGTGGCGTGCGTGGCGTCCACCTGGTCGTAGCGGAAGCATCGTGCGATCGAGAAGTACTTGCCGGGCACCTTTGGCCCCGCCGCGAGCGTCCGCGCGGAGACCGCCGTGCCTTGGCTCCGCAGCACCAGGCGGCGGGCCCGCTCGCGATCGTAGTCGTAGCCCCAGCCGACCGACTGCGTCTTTCCGCCCCGCTCGTGGGCCGCGGCGACCTCGGACAGGAACGGCTCCGGGATCGCCCGGGCGTGGCTCGGCTCCTTGACGAAGTACACGTCGTGGATGGCGCGGGCCGGATGGAACTGCGGCATGAACAGCGCGTCCATGTTCCAGAACTCTGTCTCGACGAGCCCGCCACGCATCTCCTCGAAGCCCATGCTGACGAGCTTGTGCTTCACGAGGTCCAGGAACTCGCGATAGGGGTGGAGCCGGCCGATCGCCACACGCGGCGGCCGCAGGCTGATCGTGTACTTTCGGAACCGCCGTGCGCGCCAGGCGCCATCCTTGAGTAACTCCGGCGTGAGCTGGGAGACCTCCTCGGCCGGCGCCTGCCGGCTCAGGGCCTGCGTCACGTCGCGCCCCGCCGGCGTCAGCGCATACCAGCGCTCGACCCGCTCGTCAATCCGGAAGGGCTCCCGCGGGTTTCCGCGCCGCACGGCGTAGCGCTCGACCACGCGGCGCAGGGGCTCGGGAAAAGCCTGGAGGTCCTTCGCGCCCGAGTGGAGCTGCTTGAGCAGCCACCGGAGCGATTCCGCCGTCTGGCTCGGGGCACCGGTCGCCTCCACAAAGCCACCCTGGACGATCCGGATGACCCCTTCCTTCTTGAGGCTTCCGACCGCGGTGCTCAGCTCGGCCGGCTCCAGCGCCTCCCGGGCCTGCAGATCCTGGACAGTCAGGCGCTTGCCGATCTGGGCCGCCTGCCGGACGGCGGAGAGGATGCGCTCGATGGGCGAATACTTCTCGAAGTACCGCTCGCCGACCGGGGTAAGCGAGACGACGGGGGTGACCTTGTGGGCCTCGACGCGGACCAGCCCCTTGGTGAGGAGCCACTCGACCGCCATGCTGATCTGGGCGCGGTCGAGCGCGGCCGCTTGGGCGATCTGGTCGTCCCGGAGCGAGGCGCCCTCCCGCGCCTGAGCCGCGGCACCCAGAGCCTGAAGTACCTTGATCTCCAGTGGGTGGAGACTGTCAATGAGCGCGCCCATGTCGGCCATGCCTCAGGCCCTGTCCTGGCCAGCGGCTGCCCGCAGGGCCGCGATCGTCCCGCCATAGTCGCCGCTCCCGAAGATGGCGGACCCCGCAACCAAGATGTCGGCGCCTGTCTGGATGATCCGGGCGGCGTTGTCCACCTTGACGCCGCCGTCCACCTCCAGCAGCGCCCGGCTGCTGGTCCGGTCAATGAGCTGCCGCGCCCGCGCGATCTTGCCGAGCATGCCGGGGATGAACTGCTGGCCGCCAAATCCGGGGTTGACGGACATGACCAGGAGCAGGTCCGCGTCGGGGAGGATCTCCTCGACCGTGCTCAGCGGCGTCGCCGGGTTGAGCGTCACGCCGGCCTTGACGCCGCACTCCTTGATTGCCTGGACGGTCCGATGCAGGTGCGGGCAGGCCTCCACGTGCACCGTCAGGTAGTCCGCCCCGGCCGCCGCGAACTCCGCGAGGAACCCATCCGGGTTCGTCATCATCAGGTGCACGTCCAGGGGCAGCTTGGTCACCTTGCGTAAGGCCTCCACAATCGGCGGGCCCACGGTCAGGTTGGGAACGAAGTGGCCGTCCATGACGTCCACATGCACCCAATCGGCGCCGGCCGCCTCGACCAGCGCCACCTCCTCGGCCAGTCGCGCGAAGTCAGCGGACAGAATGGACGGGGCGATCCGGAGCGGGGGGCGGGTCATGCAGGGGCGACCTTTCGAAGCCGAGCGGCGAAAAACACGTCCATGGCGGCGGCCGCGGGCGAGACCATTGTCGAGAGATCGCCCTGGCTGGTGACGAGCCCGGCCCCGCCCGGCGGGAGCCAGGGCGCGACGGATTCCCGACGATACTCCGCGTGCCGCGCGCAGAACGCTTCGATGACCTGCTCGTTTTCCTCAGGCTCGGTTGAGCAGGTACTATAGACCAGGACCCCGCCGGGCCGCAAGAGCCGACTGACCCGATCGAGCAGCGTGAGCTGCGTGGTGTGGTGCTCGAGCAACCGCGCCGCCGTCTTCTGCCACTTCCCCTCCGGATGCCGGCGCAGCACGCCAAGGCCGCTGCAGGGCGCGTCTACCAGAATACGATCGAAGGGGCGATCACCCAGCCGAGCCAGGGCGCGGGCGTCCGTCGCATTGGCTACCACCGGCGTGACGATCCGGACGCCCAACCGCTCGCAGTTCTCGCGAAGCCGAGCGAGCCGCTTGGGATGCCGATCGAGTGCGACGATCTCGCCCTTATTCCCCATGAGCGCGGCCAGGTGGGTCGTCTTGCCGCCGGGCGCAGCGCAGGTATCCAGCACCCGCTCGCCCGGCTGTGGGTCCACCAGCAACGGGATGAGCTGCGCCGCCTCGTCCTCCACGTAGCACAGGCCCTGCCGGAGCTGCGGCAGCTCCGTGACCGGACCGCGGTGCTCGAGCACGAGCCCGACGGGGCTCACGGCCGTCGGGCGGACGACACAGCCAGCACGCGCCAGGTCGGCCGCCAGCTCCTCGCGGGTTACGCGCAACCGGTTAGCCCGAACCGTCAGGGGCGGGACCGCGAGCATGGCGCGGCAGACCGCTTCGGCGCGGGCGCCCCCGAGCCGCGCCAGCCAGCGCTCAGCCAGCCACCGAGGGCAGCTATACCGGACGGCCAAGTAACCGGCGGGATCCTGAGC
Source organism: uncultured Nitrospira sp. (assembly GCA_964616355.1). Taxonomy (GTDB): domain Bacteria; phylum Nitrospirota; class Nitrospiria; order Nitrospirales; family Nitrospiraceae; genus CAZTUO01. The sequence continues at coordinate 458 of CAZTUO010000129.1, read as the reverse complement.
CGCCGACGGCCAGGGCGGTGGCGGCGCACAGGCGAGCTGGCGCAGCACCGCGTTGACGAACCCGGGCCAATGGTCGCCGGGGAGGCGTTTGACCAGTTCCACGGACTCGTGGACGGCGGCGGAGGCGGGGATCCGATCCAGATACCGGAGCTGGTAGGCGCCGAGCCGCAAGGCCGTGGCGACCACCAGCGGCATGCGCGCCACCGGCCGGTCCGCGACATGGTCGAGCAGCCAATCGAGCGTGGCCCGATGCCGCAACACCCCGTAAAGGAGTTCGTGCACGAGCGGCCGATCGCGCCCCTCCACCCCGCTCCCGCCGAAGGCCCGCTCCAGAGCTTCGTCGGCGGGCATTCCACGCTGCTCGACCTCGACCAGCGCCGCCGCGTCCACGGCCGCCACCATCGCGTCCACCGCGCGGGCCACGAAGGCGCGCCAGGGCGGCGGAACCTTCCGCTGCA
>CAZTUO010000128.1:0-8943 GCA_964616355.1 uncultured Nitrospira sp. | reverse complement strand
TTCGCGATCGCCTTCGCCTCGCCCCCGAGGTGCGCGGTGACGTCCTGGGTGCGGCGGCTGAGCCCCCGCGCGACGGCCCGTTCCTGGACGCCCCAGGCCGCATCCCAGGTGAGAGGCCGCAGCCCGGCCGCGCCGTTCACCGAACACTCCTGGAGCCACTCAATAGCCAGGCGCTCGAACCAGGCGGTGACTTGACTGCCGGGCTCTGCCCACGGCACCGTGATCTGCTTGACCCCATGGGTCGGGCAGGTCACGCGGGGGAGGTCCGCCTGGATCCACGTCGTGAACTGGCAGGTATCCAGATGCCGCCACCGTCGGCGCTTGCGATCATAGCCCGGGACCGGCTTCTGACACGCAGGACACGGAGAGGGCCCCGCTCCGGCCTCGACGGTCACGGTCACCTGCTGCCCCTTCACATCCAGCACCACGTCGGCCACGGTCCACGGGACCTGCAGCCCCAGCACAGCTTGATAGAGTTCCCAGTCGCGCATCGCTCGGGTCCTCCTTTCGAGAACCCGAGCATAGCGCAAGAGGGGTCAGTGACCCACACGATTTCCTGAAGAGCCCAATATAAGATCGCCGTGGCCCATCTCGTCTGGGCCTACGTGAACGGGCGACTCGTCCCTTCCAAGTGGAGCACTAGAGGGGCCCGCCTCTCGGCGCTCCAGCAGATTGCCTCCATCCCACCCTCCCGTGCCCGCGCCGCCCTGATCCAGGACCTCACCCAGGTCGAGGGCGTGTCGGCCACGACCGTGAGGGCCTGGCTGCGGCAGCTCGGCCACCGCAGCCGCGCCCACCGCTCGGACGCCGGCGTGGTCCACAATCCGGGGGCGAAGCTCCAGATCGAGGCGTTCTGCGCGAGGCTGCTTCGCGCCGGCGAGCAGCGGATCAAGCCCCGGCTTCAGGCGTTTCTCCAGGAGCAGCAGATCCCCGTCAGTCTCTCAACCGCGTACCGCTGGACAGCCAGTGTGCGCGGCGTGTTGCGGCAGCCCGGCAGCCGGTGGGCCGCCCGTGTATGAACCTTGGCTGGCCGCCGTTGGATGGCGAGCGGGCGGCGCAGGCCACAACCAGACAGGAGGTCTCCATGTCCTTCAATCCTGCGGAACATGCCCGGCAGCGTCTCGTGCACGAACAACTGCAGTCCATCCGCGACTCACTCGAGCTGATCGAACAAGCCCTGGTCTCGCGGTACTTCAAGAGCTGTCCGACGTGCGGCCAGGCCGACCTGGCCACCGACCTGCACGCCACCTATTGCCTGCTCTGCGGCACGCCGTACGCGCTGGTCAATCTCGCTGACGACCCCACGGCCAGCACGGCCTGCGGGGAGCAGTGCCGCCGCGTCAAGTGCGGGCGCGATCCACGAACCGCGTCCGGAACGCCGCCGTCACCTCATCCAGTTCCGACTCCAATGCCTGCTCCTGGTGAGTAAGGGGACGCCGCAGATGCAGGGCGGTATGCACCTTACCCAGGAGTTGCAACGGCGTCAGCCGACGATCCGGCAGCGGACCGCGCAGTGGATGTCCCTGGAGACAGGCGATGGCCTTGCGCGAGCGGATCGGGATGTCACAGGAGGGGCACCGCGCCCGCACGGGCGCGGTGCAGTCCTCACAGGCAAGGGTCGGATGCGGGTCCTGATCGAGCGGCCATTCAATGGCCCACTCGCACTCAGGATTCGAGCAGATCAACCAGTACTTCTGCGCCATGGTGGCCCCCCTCCGGCCTCGCAAGGGGAAAGTTTAGCAGGTGAAAGGCTCTTGCACAATGTCTAAACGAGCCCGAACGACAGACATCCGGCAGCTCCCGCTGGACTTCGAGGCCGCGCTGGACGCAGCGGAGCAGGCGCGAGCGCTGGCCATCCCCGGCGGGTATGCCCTCGAGCGCCAGTTCCTGGGCCTGCTGAACGAGGCGATGGGCCGCGCGCTCGTGCGCGGCAAGAAGGCCGAGGCGGTGGCCGCGGAGATCCGCGAGCTGCTGGGCTTCCAGGAGGCCGATAGACGCTGCTCGGTCCACATGCTCCGCGATTACCTCGGCCAGTCGTCGGAGAAGGAGCCCTACCGGTTTCCCGCGGCCTGGCTGCCGGCCTTCTGCGCGGCGACGGATGACGATGAACCGCTGCGGTACCTGGCGCGTGTGCGGGGCTACGAGCTGGTGCCGGCCCCGATCCTCGCGCTCGCGAAGATCGGGGAGATTCGGCTGAAGCGCAACGAGCTGACGGCGGAGGAACGGGCGTGGATGAAGAAGCTGGAGCATATGGGAGGGGGACGATGAGCAAGGCGGTGGAGGGCGCGATTTTGCTCATTGAAGCCGTCGCGGAGGCTGGCCCCGGTGGGATTAGCCAGGCTGAGCTGGCGAAGCGCCTCGGGGTGTCCGAGGCGTCGGTCTCGCGGCTGTGCGCGGTGTGGGAGGCCCACGGGTACCTGGAGGAGACCGCGAAGAGCGCCGACGAGCTGGTCTTTGCCCTGCTCGCCGAGCTGGTCGAGCTCGACGGCCGGCGCGTGGTGCTGGAGGACCTCTATGAGCTGGGCTTGCGCGACGTGCTGGCGCTCCAGCAGGCGGTGCTGGGGGATTTTTTGCCCTCCCCGGCCCCCAGGCCATCGTCCACCTCAGCCGGATCACCGGCTGGGGCTACGCCGAGCTCGGCGCGATGACCCTGGAGGAACTGGCCTTTTGGTGCCGGGAAGCGCTGGACTATGCGAGGCGGCTCGCCGACGCCTCAGCGGCGGAATAACCGCCCGGTCGCATCGCCGAGCCGGCAACAGCCTTCGACGAAGATGCCGACCAGGAGCACGAACATCAGCCCGGCGACCCAGCCCTCGGCCCAGCCGATCCACAGCCCGAGGCCCGGGATGGCCAGCCAGACGGCGGTCTCGGAGATAGCGCGGAGCCGCCGATAGAGGCGAGGGGATTCCGGAGAGACGTCCATGAGTGTCGCGACGACCGCCTTCACCGTGGCCCTGACGTTGAAAGCCTTCGACGAGATGTCGAAGGTGGTCGGGCAGGCCACGAATACCGCGATCGGCCATTTTACCCGGTTGCAGGACAAAATCAAGCAGACCGGGCAGGCGATGGACTCGTGGGGGCAAGACTGGCTGCGCCGCGGCCTCTATGGCGTCGGGGCGCTCGCCAAGCCGATCGAGATGTTCGCGGACCTCGAGGATGCCGGCACCCGCTTGCGGATGACCCTGATGAAATCCAGCGGCGCCGTCTCCGAGCACTTCGAGCAGATCGATGCGCTCGCGATCCGGCTCGGCAATCAATTGCCCGGCACGACCGCGGATTTTCAGAATATGTTCAGCAAGCTGATCCAACTCGGCATCACCGAGGAATCCCTGCTGAGCGGCGTGGGCGAGTCGGCGGCGTACCTGGGCGTGGTCCTCAAGCGGCCGTATGAAGAGACCGCCGAGGTGGCCGCCAAGCTCAAGGAAGCCACGGGCACCGCTGACGCGGACATGCTCCGCTTCATCGATACGATCCAGCGCACGGCCCATCTGGGGGTGGATCTCCGCGAGATGGAATATGCCTTCTCGCGCTTCGCCGGCGCGCTCAAGCTGGCCGGCTACCAGGGGCTGGAGACCTCGAAGTCCCTGGCCGCCCTGTTCGCGATGCTGATCAAGGCCGGGATCTCGGGGGAGCGCGCCGGGACCAACTTTGCGGCCTTGATGACGACGCTGAGCGACCGGTCGAAACTGGAGAAGGCCAACGAGATCGCCGAGCAGTTCGGGGTCACGCTCCGATTCCTCAACGCGCAGGGCCGCCTGGTCGGGCCCGAGGAGCTCATCCGCCAACTGGAGCGGCTCAACGCGCTGCCCCCGCCGGCTCGGATGGACGTGCTCAAAGCCCTCTTCGGGCCCGGCATGGACATGCAGGAAGCGGCGATCCTGATGCAACAGGGCGTCGCCGGCTACCGCGAGATGGTCGCGCGGATGGAGGCGCAGGCGGACCTGCAGCAGCGCACGGCGGCCGTCCTCGGCACCCTGCGGAATCTCTGGGAGGCGGCGACCGGGACGTTCACCAATACCCTGGCGGCCTGGGTGGAGACGTTCAGCCCGGAACTGAAACGCCTGACCGACTGGTTCAATGCGCTCTCGGAATGGCTCGTGACCGTGATCAAGCAGTGGCCCACCGTGGCCCGCTGGACGGGCCTCGCGGCCGTCGGGTTCACCGGACTCGCCTTGGCGCTCGCGACCGTCGGGCTCGGCGTCGGCCTCGCGCTGAGCGCGACGGCCAAGATCATGGATGGGCTGGGCAAGGTCGCCCATGCCGCCCAGACCGCGGGCCGGTGGGCGCTCTGGGGCGGCCAGCAGGCGATCCGGGGCTTCATCTGGATGGGCCGGGCCGCGCTCGGGGCCGGGCGCCAGGCGCTGACCGGCCTCGACCTGGCGGCGGCGGGGGCGAAGCTGGTCGAGAGCTTGTGGCTCGGCATTCGGAGCGCCGCGGACCAGCCGGTCCAGGCGATGAAGGATCTGGTCACCAAGCTGCGCGCGTTGCTGCCCTTCTCGCCTGCCAAGGAGGGGCCGCTCCGGGATCTGCACCGGATTCGGCTCATCGAGACGATCGCGGAGACGGTCCGGCCCGCGCCGCTGCTGTCGGCCATGCAACGCACCGCGGCGGCCGTCGCCGTGACGGCGCCGCTGACGGTGACGCCGACGTTCGCCGGCGGGGCCGGGGTGCCGGGCCCCCGCGTGCTCGATTCGCGCGAAGTCCTCCGCTCCGCCTCGTCCGTGCTCCGGACGGAGCGCCCGCTCGGTGCCCCGATTACGATCCACTATGCCCCGACGATCACGCTGGGCCCTGGCGCGGCAGCCGCCGGCGCCGGGGCGATCCGGGAGGACTTGCGGAGCCAGCTCCGCGCGGACGCCGACGAGCTGGCCCGGTTAATCGAGGAGGCCCAGCGTCGCCGTGCGCGCGGGAGCTACTGATGTCATGGGCCACACTGGGCGACATCGCCTTCGAGCTGCTGATGCCGGCTGTGACCAAGGCCGAGCTGGCCGAAGGCTTCACCTTCGCCGAGCACGAGCTGATCGGCCAGAAGCCCCGGCTGCAGTTCACCGGGCCCAAGCTGCGGGAATTCCCGCTCACGGTGAAACTCTCCCGCGCGCTGGGCGACCCGGACGTCGAGCTGGACAAGCTGCGCACGGCGGCCGAGCAGGCCCAGGCGCTCCCCTTCGTGTGGGGCACCGGGCAAAAAGTCGGGAACTTTGTGATTACGGAGCTCACCACACGCCTGTTGGTGACCCAGGCTGACGGGCGCGCGATCGAGATGGAACTGGACCTGAACCTCAAGGAGTAGGACGGGCCGCCGGTGAAACCGCTGGCGCCGGCGGTGAAGAAGCGATGAGCGAGCGCCTGACCATCGAGGTGCTCCCGGACGATCGGTGGGACTTGATTGCCGACCGGCAGTATGGCGATCCCTACGGCTACGTCCGCCTCCTGCGGGCGAATCCGCCGGCGACGGTCGGCGTGCCGGCTCCCATCTTCCCGGCCCGGCAGCGGCTCACCGTCCCGATCATCGAGGCTGAGACCTCCGTGGAGGATCTGCCCCCATGGCTGCGGTAGCGCTCGCGACGGTGCCGCAACCCCTGGTCCAGATCGTCTATCAGGGCAAGGACGTGACGCGCGACCTCGCCCCGCTGCTGCTGGCGGCGCGCTATACGGACCATGACGGCAGGGCCAGCGATGAGATCGAGCTGCAGCTCGAGGACGTGGCCGGCCGGTGGCTGCGCGCCTGGCGGCCCCACCCCGGGGACCGCGTGCGGCTGGCCTTGGGCTACGTCGGCGGCCGGCGGATGGACCGGTGGGTCGAAGGCACGGTGGACGAGATCGAGCACGCCGGCCCGCCGAGCACGGTCACGATCCGCGCACTGGTCAGTCCGATTACGCAAGCGCGGCGGAGCCCAAAGACCGAAGCCTACGAAGGCCTATCGCTGCGGGGGATCGCCGAGCGGATTGCCGGCCGCCATCACCTGACGGTGCGGGGCGAGGTCCCGACGGCGCCGGTCCAGTATGTGCTCCAGCAGGACGAATCCGACTTGGAGTTCCTCCAGCGCTTGGCTGAGACGCATGGCTTGATCGTGACGGTGAAGGGGAACCGCCTGACCTTCCAGCGGGCGGATGCGGACCAGCCGACGGGCGGGCCGTCGATCCTGACCCTGCGGCCGGCGGACTGCAGCCGGTGGACCCTCTTGGAGAAGATGCAGGGGACCGTGCAGGCGGTCGCGGTGAGCTACCACGACCCGGACGGGGCGCTGCATCGCGGGATCGTCTCGACCCCCGATGTGCCGTCGGCCGATGTGCTCCAGCTCAATCAGCGGGTGGAGCATCAGGCCCAAGCCGACGCGGTGGCGGAGGCGGCGCTCGTCGCGGCGAACAAGGACCGGTTCCGGTTCACGGCGGAGCTCGCCGGCGTGCCCCGGCTCCTCGCTGGCCTCACGATCACGCTGGCCGGCTGGGGCTCCTACGATGATGAGTATTACATCGAGACGGCGCGGCATCAGGTGACACGGGCGGCCGGCTATGTCACGGCCATTGAGGCCCGGGTGGGCTGCCGGATCAAGACCAGGCGGGGGCCACGATGAGTCCGGCGGCCGGCAGACCCCACGGCGACCGGGGCGGACACATCCGCTTGGGGCGCGTCGTCCAGCGGGATCCGGCGGTGGCCCGCGTGCGGGTGGAGTTCCCTGACTGGCGCGACAGCCGGGATCAGTCCGTCGTCTCCTGGTGGCTCCCGGTCGTGACGCATAAGACGAAGGCCGATCAGGTGTACTGGATGCCGGATCTGCAGGAGCACGTGGTCGTCGCGCTCTTCGGCCACGGGGTCGAGGACGGGGTGGTCCTGGGGGCCATCTACTCGTCGCCCGCGCCGCCGGTCACAGATCCTGAGGTCGCGCATGTGTCCTTCAAGGACGGCTCCTCGGTCGAGTACGACCGGGCCAAGTCGGAAGGCCGAGCCGTGTTGGTAGGGGATGGGCAGGCGCAGGTCCTGGGAGACTTGAAGCTGCTGGTCGGCCAGGCGCTGAAGCTCCTGGCGCTCGAGGGGATCGAATTGGACGGCGGGACCTCGGACCTCTCCGGGGTGGTGACGCGGGACTGTATCTGCGCGTTCACCGGGAATCCCCATCCGCATGCGAGCCGGAACGTGACCGCGAGTCGCGGGTAACGACCTGTCCTGAATGGAGTCGAGAGATGGCGCTGGACGCGGGCATCTTATCGGCGTTGATGAAGACGAATCTCCAGAGCCAGGGGTTCGTCACCGGCGAGTATGAGTCGTGGGAGAAGCTGTGCGATGCGCTGGCCGAGGCGATCGTGACCCACATCACGACATCCGCGCAGGCCGTGGGCGAGGACTCACGGGGCGATAGCCATGCGTTACCGATTATCTGAGTCACGCTGCACGCGGGACGCTGCACGAGGTGTGCCTGGCCGTCTGTGACTTCATCCATGCCGAGGTGGCGCGGGTCGAGGGCGAACTGCAGAAGCTGCTCGCGATCCGCAACGCGCTGCGTCGCGCGGCCGGTCTGCTGAACCAGGTCCCCGATGACATCACGAGTCTGCTGCCGCCGGTCCCCTCGCTGCCGACGGCGGAGGAATTGCTCGGCGCGGCCGGGGCCTGTCCCTGGATTGCAGCGTTGCTCCCGCCGGGCTTCGGTCCGCACAGTGTCCTGCCGCTGGCGCAGCTCCGGAAGCTCCAGGCGGGCTTCCGGGCCCAGATTGCCGGAGCCCTGCATGGCCCGATCGGGCGCGGGGTGCGGCTGCTCCAGGTCGCCGCGGCGGCGCTGGCGCCGGTGAGCCTCCTGCTTGGGCAGCTCCAACAGCTGGAGCAGCGTCTGGCCGGGGTCTGCAACCAGGTGGGCACCTATGCCACCTGGGCGGACGCGTTCGAGTTCGACAGTCTGGGCCATCCCCTGCTCGCCGCGAGCGAGCAGGCGCAGGCGTCGGCGGCCAAGGCCGCGATCGACGCCAAGTTGGCCCTCATCAATAGTTGGGCATGATGGCGACGAATTGGGCGAGTCTCCAGCTGGGGACGTTCGGCGCGCTCGTGGAGGACCTCGACGACGTGCGTCAGTGCGTGACGATCATTCTCCGGACGCCGAAGGGGACCGTGCCCCATCGTCCTGAGTTCGGCTGCGACGCCTGGCGGTGGCTCGATGCCCCGCTGCCCGTGGCGAGGCCCCGGATCGTCGCGGCCGTGGTCGAGGCGATCGAGACGCACGAGCCCCGGGTCGCGGTCGAGCGGGTCCAGGTGCAGCCGGGGGCGGCGCCGGGCACCCTGGTCCTGACGCTCACCCTGCAGATCCGCGAGACGGCGCAGCCGTTGACCGTGGAGGTGCCCCTTGCCGCCTGAGTCGCTGCAGCCCCCGGTCTTCGTCGAGGTGGATCCCGCCACGCTCACCCGGGAGCTGATCGCCGACTATGAGGCGCGGACTGGCCGCCCGCTCTATCCGGCCCAGCCGGAGCGGATCTGGCTCGATCTGCTCGCGTACCGGGAGACCCTGTGGAAGCAGGCGCTCCAGCACGCGGCCGAGCAGCATCTCGTCCGGTGGGCGACCGGCTCCTATCTCGACGAGTTGGGCGTGCTGGTCGGCGTGACGCGCCTGGCGGCCCGGCCGGCCGAGGCCACGTGGACCGTGACGCGGACGACGCCGCCCACCGGAAGCTTGACGGTGCCGGCTGGGACCGAGGCGACCATTGCCGGGATGCCAGTCCGCTTCCGGACCACGGCCGACCTGATTCTGGGGGACGGGGTCGCGACCGGCACGGTCGCCGTGGAGGCGGTCGAGCCGGGGGTGGCGGGGAACGGGTGGGTGGTCGGGACGCCGCTGACCCTGGCGGCGCCGATCAGCGGCGTCGCCAGCGTCGTCTTCGCCAGCGTGCCGGCCGGCGGGGCCGCGATCGAAGACGATGCCCGCCTCCGCGAGCGGATCCCCCTGGCCCCGGAGGCGTTCA
>CAZTUO010000127.1:0-8993 GCA_964616355.1 uncultured Nitrospira sp. | reverse complement strand
GGTTGCGGATGACGCCCGCCGCGGCGGTTTTGGATTTGTTCCCCGACATGGTCCGCAGCCTGGCCGACACGCTCGGCAAGCAGGTGGCCTGGGGCGTCCACGGCGCCGACCTGGAGGTGGACCGGAAGGTCCTGGAGGCGATGAAGGATCCCCTCATCCACCTCGTGCGGAACGCCATTGACCATGGGATCGAGCCGCCCGAGGTCCGCCGGCAGGCGGGGAAGCCACCGCAGGGGCGGGTCACGGTGACGGTCGCGCCGCTCGAGGGGAACCGGATCGAGTTCCGTGTCGAGGACGACGGCCAGGGGATCGATCTGGCCCAGGTCCGCGCGGCGGCCGTGCGGGGCCGGTACCTGACCGAAGAAGAGGCCCAGGCCCTGTCCGACGAAGCCGCCTTGGAGCTCGTGTTCCGCTCCGGCCTCAGCACGACCCCGCTGATCAGCCGGATCTCGGGCCACGGCTTGGGGCTCGCGATCGTCCGGGAGCGGGTGGACCGGCTGAATGGCCGCCTCCGGGTGGAGACCAGGCCCGGTGCCGGCACGGTGGTGCGGATCACGCTGCCCGTCACCATCGCCAGCTTCCGCGGCCTGCTCGTCCGCGCCGGCGGCCGGCCGTTCCTGCTGCCCCTCGAGGCCGTCGAGCGCACGATCCACCTCCGTCCGGAGGAGACGCGAGAAGTGGACGGGCGGCCGATGATCCTGCGGGACGGGGAGCCGATACCCCTCGCGCCGCTGCGCGAGCTGCTCGAGCTGCCGGAGTCGAGCGAACGGTCCTCGCCAAACGGCCCAGCCTCCGGCGCGATCCTGCGGGCGGGCGAGGACCGGTTCGGGCTGCTGGTCGAGGACCTGCTCGGCGAGCAGGAGGTGCTGGTCAAGGAACTGGGGGCGCCCCTGGTCCGGATCCGCCACGTGGCCGGGGCCGGCCTCCTGGGCACCGGCCAGGTGGCCCTGATCTTGCGCCCGCGGGACCTGCTGGTCTCGCTGCGCGCCCGCCCGCGGGTGACCGTCCCGCCCCGGCCACCCGCGGCGCGACCGCGCCAGCCGGTCATCCTGGTCGTGGACGATTCCATCACCACCCGGACCATGGAGCGCCATCTCCTGGAAGCGGCCGGCTACCGGGTGCAGGTCGCCGTGGACGGCGTCGAGGCCTGGGCGAGACTCACGAGCGAGCCCGTGGACCTGGTGGTGTCGGACGTGGACATGCCCCGGATGAACGGGTTCGAGCTGATCGAGAAGATTCGGGCCCACCGGGAGCTGGCTCAACTCCCCGTCATCCTGGTGACCGCGCTCGAGTCGCGGGAGGACAAGGAACGGGGGCTCAGGCTCGGGGCGAACGCGTACCTCGTCAAGTCGAGCTTTGAGCAATCGAGCTTGCTGGAGTTCATCCGGCGGCTGTTGTGACGTGGCTCCCTCGGGAGGTGGACGTGGTCCGCGTGCTGGTGGCGGAGGATTCGGCGGTGACCCGGGAGTACCTGGTCCATCTCCTCAGCCAGGACCCGGGGCTCCGGGTCGTGGGCACGGTCCAGAACGGGCAGGACGCCGTGGCCCAGACCGAGCGGCTGAAGCCGGACGTGATCCTGATGGACATCCACATGCCGGTCATGAACGGCTACGAGGCGACCTGCCGGATCATGGAGCGCGTCCCCACACCGATCGTGATGATCAGCACCAGCTTGGCGCACCGCGAAGTCGCCATGACGTTCGAGGCGCTCAAGGCCGGGGCGGTCACGGTGCTGCACAAGCCGCCAGGCCCGGATCACCCGGACAGCGCCCAGGCCGCCCGGCAGATCCAGGAGACCTTGCGGTTGATGGCGGAGGTCAAGGTCGTGCGTCGGTGGCCGCGCCGCGAGCGAGCGGCTCCGCGCCCGCCATCGGCCCGGGCGGGTCCCGCCATCCGGATCGTCGCCATCGGCGCGTCCACGGGCGGGCCGACGGTGCTGGCGGAGATCCTCGGCGCGCTGCCGGTGGACTTCCCGGTCCCGATCCTCGCCGTCCAGCACATCGCGCCGGGCTTCACGCCCGGGCTGGCCGAGTGGGTCGGGCGGGAGACCGCGCTCCGCGTGAAGCTGGCCGAGCCGGGTGAGCCGGCGCAGCCGGGCACCCTGTACCTGGCGCCCCACGGCTCCCAGATGGGCATCGGGCCGGATGGGCGCATCCGCCTGACCCGGCCCGAGCCGACCGAGGCGGAGCAGGGCTTCTGTCCCTCGGTCTCCCATCTGTTTGACACCGTGGCCCGATCGTTCGGCCGGGCCGCGCTCGGCATCCTCCTCACCGGGATGGGCCAGGACGGCGCGGCCGGCCTCCTGGCCCTCCGGCAGGCGGGGGGCGTCACGATCGCGCAGGATGAAGCCACCAGCGTGATCTTCGGCATGCCGGGCGAGGCCGTCCGGCTGGGCGCCGCCCAGTACGTGTTGGCCCCCGGGCAGATCGCGGACCTGCTCCGCGGCCTGGGGCGATAGCGGGGGAAGGGCGCGTGGCAACTGCCGACCAGACTCAGAACCGAACCGTCGAGGTCCTCATCGTCGAGGATAGCCCGACGCAGGCGGAGCATCTCACCTACCTGCTCGAGGAACAGGGCTATCGGGTCACGGCGGCGTCGAACGGCCGGCAGGCCCTGGCCGCCGCCCGCGCCCGGAAACCGACGCTCATCATCAGCGACATCCTCATGCCGGAGATGGACGGCTACGCCCTGTGCACGGCGATCAAGTCCGACGCCGAGCTGAAGGACATTCCCGTGATCCTGGTGACCGACCTGAACAGCCCGCAGGACGTGATCATGGGCCTCCAGTGCTGCGCGGACAACTTCGTGACGAAACCCTACGACCCGCAGTTCCTGCTCGCCCGGATCACCCAGAGCCTGAAGAACCGGCGCCGGCGGGCGCACGTCCAGCCCGGCGCCGCCGTCGAGGTCGAGCTGACCGACCGACGCTACGGCATCACCGCCGAGCGGCACCAGATCCTGGACCTGCTGATCCCGACCTACGAGGAAGCGGTCCGGCTCAACCAGAAGCTCCGGGAACAGCAGCAGGAGCTGGCCCGGCAGGTGCAGGAACGGACCGCCGCGAACGAGCGGTTGCGCGCGGAGATGGCCGAGCGGCAGCGCCTGCAGGAGGAGCTGGACCGCTTCTTCACGCTCTCGCTGGACCTGCTGTGTATCGCCGGGTTCGACGGCCGGTTCAAGCGGCTGAACCCGGCCTGGGAGCGCCTCCTCGGCTATCGGACCGACGAGCTGTTGGCGAAGCCCTACCTGGACTTCGTCCATCCCGACGACCGGGAGGCGACGCTGGCGGAGGCGGCCAAACTGGCGGCCGGCTGCGAGACGGTCTCCTTCCAGAACCGCTACCGGTGCAAGGACGGCTCCTACCGCTGGTTGGTCTGGGCCTCCACCCCGGACCACCCGCGGCAACTCATCTACGCGGCAGCCCGCGATGTGACCGAGCAGAAAACCGCGGAGCAGGAGCTCCGCCACCGGTCGGAGCTCCTGGAGGCCGCCAATAAGGAACTCGAAGCCTTCTCCTATTCGGTCTCCCACGACCTGCGGGCCCCGCTGCGCCACATTGACGGCTTCGCCGACCTGCTGCGCAAGCGCGCCGCCCCGTCCCTGGACGAGAAGAGCCGGCATTACCTGGAGACGATCTCCCAGGCAGCGAAGCAGATGGGCATCCTGATCGACGACCTGCTGGTCTTTTCCCGGATCGGGCGGGCCGAGTTGCGCCTGACCCAGGTCAGCCTGGACCAGGTGCTCCACGAGGCCCTGGAAGCGGTGCGCCCCCTCGCGCAGGGACGAGCGATCGTGTGGCAGCTCGTGCCGCTCCCCGAAGTCCATGGCGACCCGGCCATGCTGCGGCAGGTGCTGGTCAACCTGCTCGACAACGCGGTGAAGTACACCCAACCGCGCGACCCGGCCGTGATCGAAGTCGGCGTGCTGGGAGAGGGCGGACGCCCCGCCGGCGGTCAGGGGTCGGGGGACGGCGGGGAGCCTGGGAACGAGGTCGTCATCTACGTGAAGGACAACGGGGTGGGGTTCGACATGCGGTACGCCCATAAGCTCTTCGGGGTCTTCCAGCGCTTGCACAGCGCGAGCGAGTTCGACGGCACAGGGATCGGCCTGGCCAACGTCCGGCGCATCGTGGCCCGCCACGGCGGCCGGACCTGGGCCGAAGGGGAAGTGGGCAAGGGAGCCATCCTCTATTTCTCGCTGCCCGTTCAGACGGAGGCTCGGGTATGATGTCCTCACTCAAGCGCATTCTCCTCGCCGAAGACAATGCGAAGGACGTGGAGCTGACGCTGGCCGCTCTGGAGGAGCACCACCTGGCCAACGAAGTGGTGGTCGTCAACGACGGGGCGGAGGCCCTGGACTACCTGTACTGCCGGGGCAAGTACAAGCTCCGGACCGCCGACAACCCGGCGGTGGTGTTGCTGGACCTGAAAATGCCCAAGCTGGACGGCCTGGAGGTCCTCAGGACCCTCAAGGGCGACGCGCAGTTGAAGACCATCCCCGTGGTCATGCTGACCTCCTCGCGCGAGGAGCAGGACCTGGTCGAGAGCTACAAGCTGGGGGTCAATGCCTACGTGGTCAAACCGGTGGACTTCCAGCAGTTCATCGATGCGGTCAAGAACCTGGGCGTCTTCTGGGCGCTCATCAACGAGCCGCCGCCGGGAAGCGCCAAACGATCGAGGTAGGGCGCGGTGCCCCTTCCGCTTCGCATTCTGCATCTCGAAGACAGCGCCGCCGACGCCACGCTGGTCCAAGCTCTCCTGGAACAGGAAGGCCTCGCGTCCGAGATCCTCCGCGTGGACTCGCGGGAGGCCTTCGTGCAGGCGCTGCAGGCGTGGGAATTCGACCTGATTCTCTCCGACAACACGTTGCCCGCCTTCGACGGCCTGGCGGCCCTGGCCCTCGCCCAAGCGCGCCGCCCGGATGTCCCGTTCATTTTCGTCTCGGGGACCCTCGGGGAGGAGGTCGCCGTCGAGTCGCTCAAGCGCGGCGCCGCGGACTATATCCTGAAGGAACGGCCCGCGCGGCTGGTCGCGGCCATCACGCGGGCGGTGGAAGAGAGCAAGGCGCGGGCGGAACGCCGACGGATCGAGGAGGCCCTCCGGGAGGCCCAGGAACGGCTCCGAGGCATCTATGAATCGTCGAAGGACGCGATCGGCTACACGACGCTCGATGGCCGCCTCCTGGACGTCAACCACGCCTTCGTGCGGCTCACGGGCTGGCCCCGCGAGGAGTTGCTCGGGATCCCCTCCCTGCAGCTCGCGGCCCCGGACCACCGGGGCGTGATGGCAGAGACCTGGGCCCGGGTCCTCCGCACGGGGAACCCGGCTGAATATGACATGGACCTCCTGCGCCGGGACGGCTCCCGCGTGCCCGTCTCGCTCACCGTCTTTGCGGTCATGGACCAGGGCGGCCGCCCTGTCGGTGTGGCGATGATCATCAAGGACATGACCGAGCGGAAACAGCTCGAGGCGCAGCTCCGCCACGCCCAGAAGATGGAGGCGATCGGCCAACTGGCCGGCGGGATCGCCCATGACTTCAACAACCTGCTGACGGTCATCAACGGGTACAGCGAGCTGCTCCTGGCTCTCCTGCCAGCCGAGGAGGCCTGGCGGAACCCGGTCGAGGAGATCAAGAAAGCCGGCACCCGGGCAGCAGCCCTGACCCGACAGCTCCTGGCCTTCAGCCGGAAACAGGTCCTGGAACCGCGCGTCCTGGACCTGAACGCCCTCATCGCGCAGATGGGCCAGATGCTCCGGCGCCTGGTTCGCGAGGACATCACGATCGTGACGCAGCTCGACCCGGCCCTAGGCCGGGTGAAGGCCGACCCGGGCCAGATCGAGCAGGTCCTCATGAATCTTGTGGTCAACGCACGCGACGCCATGCCCCAGGGGGGCCAACTGACCATCACGACTGGCAACGCCGACCCGGACTCCCTCCCCGCCGGGAGCCGCGCCACCGCCCCGCCAGGCCCCTCTGTGACCCTGGCCGTGCGCGACACCGGCTGCGGGATGGACGAGGCCACCTTGGCCCGGATCTTCGAGCCCTTCTTCACGACCAAGGGGCCCGGTCTGGGGACGGGGCTGGGCCTCTCCACCGTCCACGGGATCGTCAAGCAGCACGGTGGTGCGATCGCGGTGGAGAGTCGGCCCGGCCAAGGCACAACGTTCACCCTCTATCTGCCCCGGGTCGCGGAGGAACCGGCCCAGGGGCCCGAACCGCCTGCCCCCAGCCCGGATGTGCCTCGGGGGTCGGAGACCATTCTGGTGGTCGAGGATGAGGCCATGGTCCGCGACCTAGTCACGACGATCCTGCGCCACGGCGGCTACACCGTGCTGGCCGCCCGGGACAGCGCGGAGGCCCTCCGGCTGTGTCACGAGCACCGCGGGTCTCTGCACCTCCTGCTCAGCGACGTGGTCCTGCCGGGCATGCGCGCCCAGGACTTGAGCCGGCAGGCAGCGGCGCTGCGGCCGGGGCTCAAGGTCCTGTACCTGTCCGGGTACCAGGAGGATGCCGCTGTCCATCCGGAGGTCGCGGACGCAGGCCTCGCCTGTCTCCGGAAGCCGTTTACGCAGGAGGAGCTGGCGCGCAAGGTGCGGGCGGTGCTGGACGCGTGACTCCGCCGCAGACCGCGCCGGCCTGGAGTCAATTCCCGCGCCCAAGGGGGGCGCCCGCATGGACCTCGCAAGTGAAGGCCCGAGGGCAGGAGTCGGCAGCACCAGGCCGTTGCGCATCCTCCACGTGGAGGACGACCCGAAGGATGCCGAGCTGGTCGCGGCCAACCTGGCGGCCGAGGGGATCGCCTGCGACGTGACGCGCGTCGAGACCCGCGACGCGTTCGAGGCCGCGCTGGAGCAGGGCGGGTTCGACCTGATCTTTTCGGATTTCTCCATGCCCGCCTTCGACGGCCTGACGGCCTTGACGATCCTCCAGACGAAGCGGCTCGACATCCCGTTCATCGTCATCTCCGGCACCATCGGCGAGGAGACGGCCGTGGTCACACTGCGGTGCGGGGCCACGGACTATCTCCTGAAGCACCGGCTGGCCCGGCTGGGCGAAGCGGTGCGACGGGCCCTGCACGAACGGGAACAGCGGGTCCAGCGCCAGCAGATCGAGGAGGCGCTCCGGAAGAGCGAGGAACGGTTCGCGCTGATCTGCCGGACCGTGAACGACGTGCTGTGGGATTGGGACCTGCAGACCGACGAGGTCTGGTGGAACGAGGGCTTCCAGGCCCGGTTCGGCTACCCGGCCGCGGAGATCGGGGCAGGCATCGAGTCCTGGCGCAGCCGGCTGCACCCGGCTGATCGCGACCGGGTGCTGGGCGGCCTCGAGGCCGTCCTCGCCAGCGGGCAGGTCCGGTGGTCGGACGAATACCGCTTCCGGCGCGCCGACGGCAGCTTTGCGTCCGTGCTGGACCGCGGCTACGTGATCCGGGACGCGCGGGGCAGGCCCCTGCGCATGGTGGGCACCATGCTCGACCTGAGCGAGCAGAAGCAGTTGGAAGCCCAGTTGCGACAGGCGCAGAAGATGGAAGCCATCGGGCAGCTCGCCGGCGGGATCGCCCACGACTTCAACAATCTGCTGACGGTCATCACCGGCTACAGCCAACTCCTCCTGGAGCACCTCCAGGCCGACGAGGCCCTCCGAACGCAGGTGGAGGAGATCAAAAAGGCGGGTGACCGCGCGGCCGCCCTGACGCGGCAGATCCTGGCCTTCAGCCGCCGACAGGTTCTCCAGCCCCGCCTGTTGGACCTGAATGCGGTCATCCGGAACGTCGCGCAGATGCTATGCCGGCTGCTGGGGGAGCGCATCGACTTGCAGATCCACGCGGCACCCGACCTCTGGCCGGTCAAGGCGGACCCGAACCAGATCGAACAGGTCCTGATGAACCTCGCCGTCAACGCCCGGGACGCCATGCCCGACGGCGGGCGCCTGACCATCGAGACGCAGAACGTCAAGCTCGATCGCGCCGACGCGTGCACGCACCCGTCGGTCACTCCGGGCCCCTACGTGCGGCTCGGGGTCCGCGACAGCGGCTGCGGGATGGACGAGGCGACCCTGGCCCGGATCTTCGAGCCCTTCTTGACGACCAAAGAACCTGGCAAGGGGACCGGGCTGGGCCTCCCGACCGTCTACGGGATCGTCAAGCAGCACGGCGGCAGCATCGCGGTGGCGAGCGAACCCGGCCGGGGCAGCTCGTTCACGATCTACCTGCCCCGGGCGGACGCACCCGCCGAGGCCCCGCCCGCCGAAGAGGCGGCGGCCCCATCCCGCGGCACGGAGACGATCCTCCTGGTCGAGGACGAAGAAGCCGTGCGCCGGTTCGCCCGCAGGGTGCTCGAGCGGCACGGGTACACCGTCTTGGAGGCCGACACCGGCGCAGAGGCCCTGCGGATCAGCCAGGCCTACGGAGCTCCGATCCATCTCCTCGTGACGGACCTGAAGATGCGGGGAATGAGCGGGGAAGAGTTAGCCGAGCGCCTGACGCGGCTTGCTCCAGCGATCAAGGTGCTTTTCATGTCCGGCTATAGTGACCGGCCGCTCCCGCACCACGGCGCGCACGATCCGGCCGCAGCCTACCTGCAGAAGCCCCTGACGCCGGAGGGGCTCCTGCAAAGAGTGCGTGCCATCCTGGACGGGACCAAGGCCCCAGCCCCCTGACCGCACACACGGGCGCGGACCGGCGGCCGGTTGCCCTCTGCGGGCGCCGCGCCTGTTTGCTCCGACGCTACAGGCCCACTCAGCTCGTTCCCACTCCAGGCCGTTGAACCGGAAGGCCCAACAGGGTATGGTAGGGCCGCCATCCCCAGATCAAGGAGTGCGGCTATGCGAAGGACGACGGGCCCATGGCTCTGGCTAGCGCCGGCGGCGCTGCTGGCGTTCCTGGCGGGCTGCGGCTATAACGAGATTCAGGCGCTCGACGAGGAGACGAACGCGGCCTGGAGCGAGGTGCTGAACCAGTATCAGCGGCGGGCCGACCTGATTCCGAATCTGGT
>CAZTUO010000126.1:2482-9026 GCA_964616355.1 uncultured Nitrospira sp. | reverse complement strand
CTCTCCCCCTACCTCGCCTTACAAAGGTGAGTGATTGCCGTCAGTTTTCCTGTCCCCCCGCCGGCGGGTCGTTGACGCCCGCCCGCGGCGCAGCTTCGCCGTGCCCACCGGCGAGCGCCGTCCTCAACAGCGGGAAAGGCCTCCCGCAAGCCCCGCTGTCGAAGGGGGACATGCGCGCCGCCCGCAAGCCTACCATGCTCCTGTGACATCCGAGGTCACATCCGCCGCCCTGTGCGTTCCTTGCGCGGCGCGACGAGATTCCTTCGGTCGAACGTGCACTTCGACGATTTCGCGCACCGCGAGGCCCCGGTGCAGCGTTCGGGGAGGCGGGGAGAAAACGAGCCAGTGCCGGATGAACCGGGCGTTGTGGGGCATCGGGCTCCCCTCGGACGGTTGGCCGGTGAGCGTAGCAAGTTTCCTCTAGCGAGGCAAGCCGACGGACCGCCGCGGCGCCACCGTCGAGGCCGTCCCCTCTTTTTCTCCTAGCGTCCTCCGCGAGGGACCTCCGCGGGTCGTGGCATCCCCCGCTCGCTTGTGATAGAGTCCGTCCCATGACAACCACCCGCCACGTCGTCATCATCGGCTCAGGGCCGGCCGGGCTGACGGCCGCGATCTATACAGCCCGCGCGAACCTGGCACCCCTGGTGGTCGAGGGCGTCCAGGCCGGCGGCCAGCTCACGACGACGACGGAGGTCGAAAACTATCCCGGCTTCCGCGACGCCATCCTGGGCCCCAAGCTCATGCAAGAGATGCGCGCCCAGGCCGCGCGGTTCGGCACCGAGTTCCTGGCCGGGAACGTGACGGCCGTGGATCTCAAGCAACACCCGTTCTCGATCACGATCGAGGGAGAACACACGGTGACCGCCCGCACGCTCATCGTGGCGACCGGGGCCTCCGCGATCCCGCTGGGCGTCCCCGGCGAGGCCGAGCTGCTCGGCCACGGCGTCTCGACCTGCGCCACCTGCGACGGCTATTTCTTCCGCGGGAAGGAGCTGGTGGTCGTCGGCGGCGGCGACAGCGCGATGGAAGAGGCGACCTTCCTCACCAAGTTCGCGACAAAGGTGACGGTCGTACACCGGCGGGATCGGCTCCGGGCCTCCAAGATCATGCAGGACCGGGCGTTTAAGAACGAGAAGATCGCCTTCATCTGGAACTCGGTCGTGGAGGCGATTCTGGGCGGGCCGATCGTGACCGGCGTGCGGCTTAAGAACGTGGTGACGGGCGAGCGCTCCAAACTCCCCTGCGCCGGCGTCTTCGTCGCGATCGGCCACCGGCCCAACACGGACCTGTTCGCCGGACAGCTCGACAGGGACGCCAAGGGGTACATCCTGACCCGGGACGGCACCGCGACGAGCGTGCCCGGCGTCTTCGCGGCCGGCGACGTGCAGGACGCCCGCTACCGCCAGGCCGTCACGGCGGCCGGCTCCGGTTGCATGGCCGCCATGGACGCCGAACGTTTTCTCGAAAGCCACCGTGATGCGTGAGGGGTGCGGAGTGTGCGCTGCGTCCTCGTCCACTACCACGAGCTGGCCCTCAAGGGGCGGAACCGGCCGTTCTTCGAGCAGCGCCTCGTCCGGAACCTCCGCGCAGCCCTGCGCGGGCTCT
Organism: uncultured Nitrospira sp.; assembly: GCA_964616355.1. Lineage (GTDB taxonomy): Bacteria > Nitrospirota > Nitrospiria > Nitrospirales > Nitrospiraceae > CAZTUO01. The sequence continues at coordinate 7,421 of CAZTUO010000126.1, read as the reverse complement.
CCGTCCAAGCGGTGGAGGCCCTGCCGGGACGCCTCCGCGTGACCCTCGCCGACGAGGCGCCCTGGGTGGCGGTCAAGGAGCGGGTGGCCCGCGTCTTCGGGGTCACGCACTTCCTGCTCGCGGAGTCCGTACCCGTCGCCCCGGACGGCAACCTGGACGCGCTCAAGGCGGCGGTCGGGGCGGCGGTGCAGGATCGCGCGTTCACCACGTTCCGCGTGACGACCAAGCGGGCGGACAAGCGCTTCCCGCTCACCTCCATGGACGTGGACCGCGAGGTGGGCGCCTCCGTCTGCACCCTCACCGGCAAGCGGGTCAGCCTCACCGAGCCGGAGCTGATCATCTACATCGAGATCCTGTCGAAGGAGGCCTACTGGTCTGTCGAGCGGCAGCCTGGCCCCGGGGGGCTCCCGGTCGGCATCAGCGGGAAGGTGGCCTGCCTCATTTCCGGCGGCATCGATTCGCCGGTCGCCGCTTACCGCATGATGAAGCGGGGTTGCCGCGCGGTGTTCGTACACTTCCACGGCCGGCCCTACGTGAGCCGGGCCTCGGAAGAGAAGGTGCGCGAGATCGTCGCGCACCTGACGCCCTACCAGCAGTACTCGCGGCTCTACCTGGTCCCCTTCGGCGAGATCCAGCGGCAGATCGTCCTGGGCGCCCCGGCGCCCCTGCGCGTCGTGCTCTACCGCCGGATGATGCTGCGGATCGCGGAGGCGCTGGCGCGGCGGGAGCGGTGCTGGGCCTTGGTCACCGGGGACAGCCTCGGCCAGGTCGCTTCCCAGACGCCGGAGAACCTGGCCACCGTGAGCGCGGCGGCCGAGCTGCCGATCCTGCGGCCGCTCATTGGGATGGACAAGCTCGAAATCACGGAGCAGGCCCAGCGGATCGGCACGTTCGAGACCTCGATCGAGCCCGACCAGGATTGCTGCCGCCTCTTCGTGCCCCCGCACCCCAGCACGAAGGCGGATCTGGACCATGTCCGCAAGGTCGAGCAGGCCTTCGATCTGGACGGATTGGTGAAGCTGGGGATCGAGCAGGCGGACCTCGCGGAGTTCAGATTCCCCAAGGCCTAGCGGGGGCGCCTGGCGGCCGCCTGCGCCCGCAGAATCCGGAAGTGCACCTCCAACTGACGCCTGGTCTCAAACGCCAGGAGCCAGGCCGGCGCCCAGGTGTCCAGCGCCACGATCAGCTCGAACGCGGCATGGGTCCCGCCGCCCCCTTTGTCCGGGACGAGGGTCCAGCTCCGGCGATACTCCTTGAAGTCGCCGCCGACCAGCGCGGTCACGAGCCGGCCGCCCGGCAGCTCCTTCGTCTCGCACAGCAGCCGCCGCTCACCCAGCCACAGGGTGTGGCGGAGGTAGAGGTCGGTGAGGACGCCGCCGGCGCGCCGCTCGATCCTGGCCACCCGGAGCGGCACCCCGAAGAGGTTGGGCCAGCCGGCGTAGTCGGTGAGGATGGCCCAGACCACGGCGGGCGGTGCGTCGATCGAGAAGGTCGCCGTCGCTTGGACGCCCCCACCGGGGCGAACCTGAACCTGGAGCGCGGGGGGCTCGCCGCCTGTCATCCAGGCTCCCGAGTTCTGCGCCACGACCGGTCCTGCAGCCCCGCCTGGCTCACGAGCGCCGCGGGCGTCTGCCCCCGAGAGCCGGAAGAATCTCCTCGGGCCCGAGCGTGTTGAGCACATCCGCGGCGGCCAGCCCTCCCTTGCGGGCGACATAGACCCCGAAGGGCACGTCCCGGAGCCCCTCCGTCGCGTGCGCATCCGGGTTGATGCTGACCTTAACCCCCTGGGCCTTCGCGTGGCGGCAGAGGCGCCAGTCCAGGTCCAGCCGGTGCGGGTTGGCGTTGATCTCGACCGCCTTGCCATGGGCCTTGGCCGCGGCCAGCACCCGTGGCATGTCAATCCGGTACCCCTCCCGCGCGAGCAGGAGCCGTCCCGTCGGATGGCCCAGCATCGTCACCAAGGGATGCGCGAGCGCGCGCAGGACCCGCGCCGTCTGCTCTTCCTCCGAGAGGTTGAACCGGCTGTGGATGGAGCCGATGACGAAGTCGAAACGGGCCAACACCTCATCGGGGTAGTCCATCGAGCCGTCGGGAAGAATATCCGCCTCGATGCCCTTGAAGATCACGATGTCGCGGACGCGCCGCCGGAGCGCCTCGATGGCGGCGTGCTGGGCGCGGATCCGGTCCTCCTTGAGCCCGTTGGCATAGAAGGCCGACTGGCTGTGGTCCGAAATTCCGATGTACCGGTAGCCCAACGCCCGAGCCGCCTCGACCATCTCCTCTAGCGTCGCCGAGCCATCGCTGTCGGTCGTGTGGGTATGGAAGACGCCCTGGATCTGGCCCGGCTCGACCAGCGGCCCGAGCAGCCCGGCCTCCGCCGCCTCGATCTCGCCAAGCCCCTCCCGCAGCTCGGGTGGGATGAACGGCAACCCGAGCAGGGCGTAGAGGGCTTCCTCCGTCTCGACCGCCGGCAGCCGGGGAGGCTCCCACGGGACCCCGCGCCGAGCCGCCCGCTCCGCAAGCTGGGCCAGGTGTGCCTCGCTCCCGGTGGCCGATAGCAGTGCCCCTCCGGTGAGCTCCTCGACCACCTCCACCTCGACCGGCAGGCCCAGAGCCGACTTCGCCACGATCCGGCGGCCCGTGACCGTGGGCTCCGCCACCCCCTCTACCTGCCGGAGCCCGTCGCGCAGGGGGTCCGGCCGGTCCGCCGCTGCGAGCAGGGCGATCGCGCGCACGACCTCCATGCGGCGGCGCAGCGCTCCGACCAGTTCGGCCCGGCGCACGCCTGGCGCGAGACGGACCGCCTGGAGGATCGCCTCAGCCTCCTGCACGACGTTGGCGTAGAGATGCCAGCCCTGGCGCCGCTTGAACTGGCTGAGCCCCGCCCGGATCTTCTCCTGGGTCTTCTGGCCGAAGCCCGGCAGCGAGACCAGCCGGTTCTCGTTGCAGGCATATTCCAGCTCACCCACCGTCGTGATGCCGAGCTGTTGCCAGATCGCCGCCACCTTCTTGGGCCCCAAGCCCGGGATGGCCGTCAGCTCGAGCAGGCCTGCCGGCACGCCTTCCTTCAGCTTTTCGTAGTAGGCCAGCCGGCCGGTCCCGACCAGCTCCGCGAGCTTCTCCTCGATCGCCGGGCCGATGCCCTTCAGCTCGCGGATCCGGCCCGACGCGACGAGCGCGGCGAGGTCGTCGGACAGGGTCTCGATCGTGCGCGCCGCGTTGTAGTAGGCCCGGCTTTTGAACGGGCTTTCGCCCTTGATCTCGAGCAGCAGGCCGATTTCCTCGAAGATCCGCGCGATGTCGCGTTTATCCATCGTGAGAACCGTGCGGATGACGCGGGACGAGCGACCGGTTGCCGGGCGATTCTACGCCCCGAAGGGGTTGGCCGCAAGCCAGCGATCCGTGCTAGGATGGCGAACGCGCGACGGACTGCCGAGGACTTCGTCCCCCAAGGGAGGACCTGATGACGACGCGGGCGATCGGCTGGCTGTGCGGCCTGGGCTTCCTGCTGGGCCTCGCCGAGGTCGGCCTTGCGGCCGGCCCCGGGGGAGCGACCGCCACCACCGAGACCAACTGCAACTTCGGCATGGCGAGGGGCGAGGCGCAGCAGAGCTGCCAGGTGCCGATCCCCGCCGGCTGCGCGGTCGCCCGTTTCCCGGGCACCACCACGCCGTGGACCAACATTTCCAAGGGCGGGAACTTCATCTGCCGGTTCGACGAGAAGAAGACGGATTGGAAGACGACGATCATCGGCACCTGCAGCCGGTGCCGGTCCCCGCAGTGCTCCGCCCGCTTCAGCGTGATGTTCGACTGCTCGGCGACCGCGGCCCCTTATACGCCGCAGACGCGGTAACCGCAGCCATGCCGGGTCGGCCTGGTGAGCAGCGACTCAGGGCGGACTCAGGAGCCTTCGCGGAGGGCACGGCCAGGAACGGAAGGCTTCGGGGGCGGCCACCCTCGGTGGGCGCGCCCCGAAGCGGAACCAGGCCCCTAGGATCAGTGCAGCGAGGGCGGGCGGGGCTGGTACGGTTAAGCCGCCTTCTGGGTCGGCTTGTCTATTTCAGACGAGGCGCCGGTTATCCGACGCCACAGCCCGACGATCGCAGCAAACACCGCCATCACGATGAAGATCCAGGTGAGCGACTCCATCCAGTTAATGTTGGCTGCCTCGGTCCACAACATCGGTGCTTTCACCCCCTTTCCGCGCCAAAGCTTGCGTGATTGTTAATCATTGCCCCCATCGTGTCAAGATGGCACAGACCCCTCTCGCGGCCGGGCGACGGGGGGTGACGTCTATGGCAGAATCTCCTCATGGCCCTGCAGCCTTACACCGCCCAGGTCGTCCAGTGCCGCGACCTGACGCACGATGTCCGGGAGCTCGACCTCCGGCTGATCGAGCCCGCGACGATCACGTTTAAGGCCGGGCAGTTCATTTCGTTCGACGTGTGGCCGCCCGGCGCCTCACGGCCCGTGACACGGCCCTATTCCATCGCCTCTCCGCCGAGCCAGCGGCAGGTGGTCACCCTGGTCCTGAACCTCGTGCCCGGCGGACCGGGCTCCACCTACCTGTTCAGCCTGCGCCCCGGGGACGAAGTCCGGTTCAAGGGCGTGACCGGCGCCTTCTATCTGCGCGAGGATTTCTCGCGCGATCACCTGTTCGTCGCCACCGGCACCGGCATCGCGCCGATCCGCTCGATGCTCTACGACCTGTTCGAGCGGGGGTTCTCCCGTCGCGCGACCCTCTACTGGGGGCTGCGCAGCCAGCAGGACCTCTACTACCAGGAGGAGTTGGAGAAGCTGGCCAGGGACCACCCGAACTTCCGCTATGTCACCACGTTGTCCCGCCCCGTGTCCGGCTGGACCGGGCCGACCGGACGCGTCACGCACCTGATCGAGTCGCGCATTGTCTCGGTCGCGAACCTCGCCGTGTACCTGTGCG
>CAZTUO010000126.1:769-2467 GCA_964616355.1 uncultured Nitrospira sp. | reverse complement strand
AAAGACGTGACCGCCTTGCTGAACCGGCGCGGGCTCTGCCCCATTTACCGGGAAAAGTACTATGATGACCCGGGTGGGGAGCCGCAGGACTGACGAGGACGTCCTGATGGGTGAGGACTTGCGGGGTTTGGCCGAGGCCATCAAGCGCGAGGCGCGCGCCCTCGGATTCGACGCGGTCGGGATCAGCCGGGTGGAGGCGACCGTCCCGCCGGCGGCCTCGGGTAGTCACCGCTCCTGTACGGGCGCCTCCTCGACTGGCTGGCGCGCGGCTACCACGGCGCCATGGCTTGGCTGGCCCGCGATCCGCAGCGTCGCGCCGATCCGCGCCTGGTCCTGCCCGGCTGCCGGTCCGTGATCTCGCTCGGACTGAACTACTACACGGGCGACCGACCCGATGAGCGGCCCGGCCGCGGCCGCATCGCCCGCTACGCCTGGGGCGCGGACTATCACGCGGTGCTCGGCGAGCGGCTGGCGCGGCTGGAGGGGCGGATTCGGGCCTTGGCCCCTGGCGTCCGGACGCGCCGCTACGTGGACACCGGGCCGCTCATGGAGAAGGCCTGGGCCCAACAGGCGGGCCTCGGGTGGATCGGGAAGCATTCGAACCTGGTCTCGGAACGGTTCGGCTCCTGGCTGCTGCTCGGCGAGATCCTGACGACGCTCGAGCTGGAGCCCGACGAGCCCGGCACCGACCTCTGCGGCTCCTGCACGCTCTGTCTCAGGGCCTGCCCCACGGGCGCCATCGTCGAGCCCTACGTCGTGGACGCGCGCCGGTGCATCTCGTACCTCACGATCGAGTTCCGCGGGCCGGCTGACCTGATCCCGGCCGACCTCGCCCGCGGGATCGGCAATCGGATCTTCGGCTGTGACGAGTGCCTCGATGTCTGCCCCTACAACGTCAACGAGGTCTGGACCTCGGAGGCCGCGTTCGCGCCCTCGCCGGTGACGCGGGCGCCGGACCTCGCGGCCCTGGCCCGGATGTCGCCGAGTGAGTTCGCCGCCGCCTTCCGCCGGAGCCCCATCCGGCGGGCCAAGCACGCCGGGTTCCTGCGCAACGTCGGGATCGCCCTCGAGAACCTCGTTCGGCGCGCCGTTGGCTGACTCCGGCGCCCGAGGCCGGGCCGCACCCTTGCGCGGAATCCAGCCCTCCTCTATAGTGGGTGGCGAGCCCTGCGCGGGGCCCCCGCCAGCCGATCACGGTCGTGGGTGAGACCTATGGTCCCTGCCTCCCTCCTGGTCATCGAAGACGAAGAGCGGATGCGACGCCTCTTGGAGCTGGTGCTCCGGCCGGAAGGCTACGATCTCATCCTCGCCAAGTCCGGCGAGGACGCCCTCACGCTGCTCCAGGACACGCCGGCCCTGGATCTGATCGTCACCGACCTGCAGCTCGGCACAATCTCGGGGCTCGACGTGCTCGAAGCGGCCAAGCGCACGCTGCCCGACGTGCCCGTCCTGATCATCACCGGCTACGGCACGGTGAAATCCGCGGTCGAGGCCATGCGCAAGGGCGCCTACGACTACATCTGCAAGCCGGTGGACAACGAGGAGCTGAAGATCGTCATCGCCCGCGCGCTCCAGCACCGCCGGCTGGCGCAGGACAACCAGGCCTTGCGCGCCGGCCTGCACGAGCGCTTCGCCTTCGACCGGATCGTGAGCCGCTCGCCCCGCATGCAGGAGGTGCTGCGGCTCGCGCAGGACATC
>CAZTUO010000126.1:0-713 GCA_964616355.1 uncultured Nitrospira sp. | reverse complement strand
CAAGGAGCTCCTGGCCCGCGCCATCCACTTTGCGAGCGCGCGGGCGCGGGGCCCGCTCGTGGCCGTGAACTGCGCCGGCATCCCGGAGCCGCTCCTCGAGTCCGAGCTGTTCGGCCACGAGGCCGGCGCGTTCACGGACGCGAAGCGGGCCAAGCAGGGCCGCTTCCAGCTCGCCGACCGGGGCACGCTGTTCCTCGACGAGATCGGCGAGATGAGCCCGGCCGCGCAGGCCAAGCTGCTGCGGGTCCTCGAAGACCACCGGATCGAGCCACTGGGCAGCCTGCGGGCGACCACGGTGAACATCCGGGTCATCTGCGCGACGAACCAGGATCTCTCCGAGCTGATCCGGAAGGGGCGGTTCCGCGAAGACCTCTACTACCGGCTGAACGTCTGCCCGCTGCACCTGCCGCCCCTCCGGGAGCGGCCCGAGGACATCCCGCCCCTGCTGGACGCGTTTCTCGAGACGGCCGGCCGCGAGCGCGGTACGCGCGTCCGCCGGGTGGCGCCCGAGGCCTTGGCGCTGCTCCAGCGCCACCACTGGCCGGGCAACGTGCGGGAGTTGCACAACGTCGCGGAATGGCTCACGATTACCTGCAAGGCGAACGAGATCAGGCCGGAGCATCTGCCCGCGTACCTGCGCGCGCCCGCCGGACCGGAGCAGACGGAGCGGCCGTCCCTGCTCGCATTTGGGCTCTCGGCCGAAGAGCTGGAGA
>CAZTUO010000125.1:298-9070 GCA_964616355.1 uncultured Nitrospira sp. | reverse complement strand
GCTGCGGCGGGTCGCCGGGGCGCTCCGCAAGCCAGGAAAGGAGGTGAACGGATGGCCGTTGTGACGATCAGGGAGCTGCTCGAGGCCGGGGTGCATTTCGGGCACCAGACGAACCGCTGGAACCCGAAGATGAAACGGTTCATCTTCGGCGAGCGCAACGGGATCTACATCATTGACTTGCAACAGACGGTCCAGCGGTTCGAGGCGGCCTACAGCTTCGTCCGGGACACGGTAGCGAACGGCGAGCCGGTGCTCTTCGTCGGGACCAAACGCCAGGCGGTGGACCTGGTCGAAGAAGAGGCCAAGCGCTGCCGCATGCCCTACGTCAACCAGCGCTGGCTCGGCGGAATGCTCACCAACTTCCAGACCATCCGCCGGAGCGTGGAGAAGCTCAAGAAGCTCGAGGCGGCGCTCACCGACGGGACCCACGAGCGGCTGACCAAGAAGGAGGTCAGTCAGATGGAGAAAGAACGGCTGAAGCTCGACAAGATCCTGAGCGGCATCAAGAACATGAACAGCCTGCCGGGCTGCGTGTTCGTCCTGGACACGAGGGTCGAGCGCATCGCGGTCCAGGAAGCCAACCGGCTCAGCATCCCCGTCGTCGCGATCGTGGATACCAACTGCGACCCCGACGGCATTGACTACCCCATCCCTGGCAACGACGACGCCATCCGGTCCATCAAGCTGATCGCCTCGCGGATCGCCGACGCCTGCATCGAGGGCGCACACCTGCGCACCCAGCGCGAAGAGGGAGAGAAGCCCGAGGCCTTGGCCGTCGCAGAGGTGCGGGCGCCCCGCGCCAGTGGCGCCGGCGTCGAAGGCATCCCAGCGACCTGACGGGGCCCGGCCTGGATGATGGCGAGCGGAGCGCCCGGCCGACGGGCGAGCGACCCATAGTGGGAGGGAGACGAGACGGGATGGCTGCGAACACTGCGTTGGTGAAAGAGTTGCGAGAGAAAACCGGGGCCGGCATTCTGGATTGCCAGAAGGCCCTGAACGAGACCGGCAACGACATCGAAAAGGCGATCGAGCATCTGCGCGAGAAGGGCCTGGCGGCCGCCCAGAAGAAGGCGGGCCGGGCGACCAATGAAGGGCTCATCGCGGCCTACATCCACCCCGGCAGCAAGATCGGGGTCCTGCTGGAGGTGAACTGCGAGACCGACTTTGTCGCGCGCAACGAGGAGTTTCAGGCCCTGGTGAAGGACCTGGCGCTCCAGATCGCCGCGGCGACCCCCTCCTTCGTCAAGCGGGAGGACGTCCCGGCCGCGGTGCTCGAGAAGGAGAAGGCCATCTACCTCGCGCAGGCCAAGGAGATGGGCAAGCCGGAGGCGGCCTGGCCCAAGATCGTCGAGGGCAAGGTGGAGAAGTTCTACCAGGAGGCCTGCCTCCTCGAGCAGAGCTTCATAAAGGACCCGTCCGTCACTATCAAGGACCTGTTGGCGCAGAAGATCGCCAAGATCGGGGAGAACATCACCGTCCGACGCTTTACCCGCTACCAGTTGGGCCAAGAATGAGCGCGGCGCGATACCGCCGGATCCTGCTCAAGATCAGCGGCGAGCTCCTGGCGGGTGATCAGGGGTACGGGATCCAGCCCTCGGTGCTGGAGAGCATCGCGAACGAGATCGCCTCCGTCATGGCGCTGGATGTGGAAGTGGCGGTCGTGATCGGCGGCGGCAACATCTTCCGCGGGATCGCCGCCAGCGCCACCGGCATGGAGCGGGCCTCGGCCGACTACATGGGCATGCTCGCAACCGTGTTGAACGCCCTGGCGCTCCAGAACGCGCTGGAGCGCAAAGGGGTCACCACCCGCGTCCAGTCGGCCATCGAGATGCGGCAGCTCGCCGAAGGGTACATCCGCCGCCGCGCGATCCGCCACCTCGAGAAGAAGCGCGTGGTCATCTTCGCCGGCGGGACCGGCAATCCCTACTTTTCCACCGACACCGCGGCGGCGCTCCGGGCCATGGAGATCGGCGCCGAGGTCATCATGAAGGGCACTAAGGTCAACGGGATCTACGAAGCCGATCCCGTCACCCACCCCACAGCCAAGATGTTCGCCGAGCTGCCGTTCCTTTCGATCATCAACCAGAAGCTGAAGGTGATGGACTCGACCGCGATCACCTTGTGCATGGACAACAACTTGCCCCTGATCGTCTTCAACTTGAAGGAGGAAGGGAATCTCATGCGGATCGTCAAAGGCGACCGGATCGGCACCCTCGTGACCGCGACCGCCGGCCGCTGAACCGCAAGGGGGACCACTATGCCGACCGCGACGAAACAGAGGATGATCGAGCGGATGGAGGGGGCGATCGAGCATTTGAAGCGCGAGCTGAGCACGCTGCGGACCGGACGCGCGTCCCTCGCCCTGCTCGACGCGGTCCGGGTGGACTACTACGGCACCCCGACCCCGCTGAAGCAGGTCGCGAACCTCGCAACCCCGGATCCCCGCCTGATCACCGTCCAACCCTGGGAGCCCTCGATGATCAAGGAGATCGAAAAGGCCATCCTGGCTTCGGGGCTGGGGCTCACGCCATCGAACGACGGCAAGGTCATCCGCCTGCCCATCCCGCCGCTCACCGAGGAGCGCCGGAAGGAGCTGATCAAGCTGTGCAAGAAATTCGGCGAGGAGGCCAAGGTGCACATCCGCAACCACCGGCGTGACGCAAACGACGAGCTGAAGCGCCTCCACAAGGAAGCCAAGATGTCGGAGGACGACCTGCGCCGGGGCGAAGCCGAGACCCAAAAGCTGACCGACCAGTACATTCACAAGATTGACGAGATACTCAAGAAGAAGGAGGAGGAGATCCTCACCGTCTGAAGGTGCCCCGTGCTCGATCCCCTCGTGGCGCCCCCCTGCGCGTTCCTGTCTGCGCTTCCTCCGACCCGCGCCATGATTGACCTGTCTGCACTCCGGCACAACCTGGCACAGGTGCGCCGCCGGCTCGCTGCCTCCTGCGGCATTCTCGCCGTCGTGAAGGCCGACGGGTACGGACACGGCGCCGTGATGGTCGCGCGCACGCTCGCGCAGGCCGGCGTCGCCGGGCTCGGCGTGTCCACGCTCGCGGAGGGCGTCGCCCTCCGCGAAGCGGGCATCACAGCTCCGGTGCTGGTCATGGGCGCGCTGCTGCCCCATCAATGCCCGGACCTGGTGGCCTACCGATTGACGCCGGTCATCCACGATCGGGCGATCGCGGTGCGGCTCGCCGATTATCTGGCCGCCAAAGGCCTGGTCTATCCGGCGCACATCAAGGTGGAGACCGGCATGGGCCGCCTGGGCTTCGACCCGCACGAGGTGCTTCCGCTCCTCCAGTCCAATCCGTTCGCCCAGACGGTCCGGCTGGAGGGAATCATGACGCATCTCGCGGACGCAGACGGTGAGGACGCTGGCTATACGGAGGAGCAGGTCGCGCGCTTCCGCGCGCTCGTGGACCGGCTCGCCGCCATGGGTCTCTCCGTCCCGCTGGTCCATGTCGCCAACACCGCCGCGATCCTCCGCCATCCGGCGGCGCATTTCACCGCGGTGCGGCCCGGGATCATGCTGTACGGGTACCACACGCTGTCGGCCACTCCCCCGGACGTGGACCTGCGCCCCGTGTTGACCCTGGCCGCGACGGTCGTCCAGGTCCGTGCGATCAAGGCCGGCGACAGCGTCAGTTACAACCGGCAGTTCGTCGCGCCACGCGCGAGCCGGATCGCAGTCCTGCCGATCGGCTATGCGGACGGGTACAGCCGCGCCCTGTCGAACCGCGGCACGGTCCTCGTCCGCGGGCGGCGGGTTCCTGTGTGCGGACGGGTCTGCATGGACATGACGATGGTGGATGTCACAGACGTACCCGAGGTCACACCCGGTGACGAAGCCGTCCTGATCGGCCGACAGGGCGACCAGGCGATCTCAGCTCTGGACCTGGCCGGCTGGCTGGGCACCATTCCCTACGAAGTGCTCTGCGGAATCGGCCCGCGCGTCCCCCGCCTCTATCTCCATGAGTCACCGGAGCCGGTACGCCCCGCCTTGGCCACCGGCTTCGATCCCCCTGTAATGAGCTCGCCGGATGAAGCGAGCCGGCGGTCGTGAACCACGGATCGTTCAGCCTCAAAGGCTCGGTGCTTGGATCCTTCCTGGTCGTCCAGGAATTTGCGATCCTGTGTGGGCAGGCGGGCGCGGGGCTGTTCCGCCCGCCTGGTACGGCCGGGAGACCATCCTCCAGCTTGGCCAGATCGGCGGGAGCTCCCTGTGCATCGTGGTCCTGACGGGGATGTCCCCCGGGGATGATCCCGGTCCTGACGGTCATCACGAACGCGATCGCGATCGCTGGGGGGTCGCGCGGCTCTACCTGGGCATTGACTCGTTCTTCTACTGGACCTGGGGTTTGAGGCGCTCTGGCTGAGCGACCTGGTCCAGGGGCTCCTGGGCGACACGTACCTGGAGACCCTCCCCGGCACATCGCCCTGCCCGCACCCCCACCTAGGAGCGTCCTGCCCGGCCAGGCCGAGGGGGCTCTGCGGCGCCAGCGGTCCTCTCACGCCCCCCGGCCGTTCGTCACCCGGGGCAATCTTTCTTGATCTGAAGGTCGTGAGTGGACGATGCGACAGGAGCTGCAGGGCTTCTTTCTTGGCCGTCCCTCAGCCGCGACGTCCTCACGTCTTCAACTTCCGCTTCAGGCGGCGCTCCACGCTCGCGACCTTGCCCGAGAGGCGCCTGGTGTAGCCCTTGCGGTAGTCCACCTTGATCGTGCACGAGATTCGGTTGCAGTCCTTCCGCATCCGCTCGAAGCACCGGCGGACGACCCCGAACACCTCGTCCCATTCCCCTTCCAGGATCGTCCCCATCGGATTCAACCGGTAGTCCACCCCGCTCTTGTCAATGATGTCCAGGGACCGGGCCACGTACTTGCCGACGCTCTCCCCCTTCCCCAGGGGTGACATGCTGAACTCGAGCAATACCATGTCCACTCCATCTCCTCCGCAGACCTCCTTACTGCGACGTGGCCTGCTGCCTCGCTTTGTGCTCCAGCCAGGCCGCGGGATACTCGATCGTCGCGCTGAGCCTGAAGCCGGCGAGCGCCTCCCGCAGCTGCGCCCGCCGCTGCTCCACGTCCGGCCCGACCTCCCTGGTCTCGTCCCGGATCTCCGCCAGCCACTCCACGAACAGCCGGAACTCCTCGTCGAAGACCCGTTCCAGCTCCTGCCGGAGCCGGCTCGCCAGCGCCGGGGCAACCCCGCTCGTGCTCACCGCCAGCCGGAGCGGCCCGCACCCGACCACCGCCGGCAGGAACACGGTGGAATATTCCGGCTGGTCCACCGAGCACAGCAGGAAGCGCTCCTTCTGCGCCAGCTCCAGGAGCGACCGCGAGAAGTCGGGATCATCCCGCAGCGTGTTGATCACCAGGATCACCCCCTGCGCGTCGGTCTCCCGGAACCGCCGTACCCGGTGCAGAATCTTGGCCGAAGCCGTGAGCTTCTTGAGCTGGTCGTTCAACGTCGGGCTGACCACAGTGACCTTGGCGCCGGCGTCGAGGAGCTTCACCGTCTTGTCCGCCGCCTCGTCGTCCCCGCCCAGGACTAGACAGGACCGGCCCTTCACGTCGAGCGATAGTTGAAACCCAGGATTGGCTCCCATGGTCCTCCTCTCCCTCTTCCACATCAGGAAGGGGTCGTATCATACCAACAGCGGCGGTCACCCGTAAACGACTCAGCTTGTCCCTCCCCTTTGCGGTCACGGCCCTGTATAATGGCCGGCCATGTGCAGGATGGATCAACCTCGACACTAACTGACGGAGCGCCCGGCTGATCTCGGTCCGGGCGAAGGGGGGACAGGTGACGAAGGAGACTCTACGGGTGGCCGGCATGGCGGCTGGCATCATTCTCTTGGCCGCGGCGGCGGCCTGGATGGGGTTGGCGCACGGTTGCGAGAAGCCGACAGGCGACGGCGTCATCGCCGGGCGAGTGACGATCGCACCGGAGCTCAAGTCCAAGGTCACGCCCTCGGCGGTGCTCTTCGTCATCGTGCGGCGCCCGCAGGGCCCGCCGCGCCCGATCGCCGTGAAGCGCTTTGACGCGCCGCGCTTCCCGGTCAGCTTCGAGATCACCAACGCGGACGTGATGGTGCCGGGCTCCGAGCTGCGGGGGATGGTCGAGGTGATCGCGCGCCTGGACAAGGACGGCGTCGCGGGCCCGGTGCAGCCGGGTGATCTGGAAGGCGAGTTCGCGAAGAATCCGACCCTCGCCGGCGCGAGGGACGTCGAGATCGTCATCAACAAGGAGCGGTGAACCCGACCGCGGCGGTCGGGCTCACCGCCCGCTGTCGACTATTCGAACGGGCTGTCTGCGTCAAGCTCCAGGTTCCAGTAGAGGTAATCCCGCCAGCTCTCCGGCGCGTTTCGGATCCCGATCGTGATCGTGACCGTGGGATTCCACCGGGGTTTGACTGGCTTCCGGATCAGCCGCATCCCGGCCTCTTCTGGCGTCCGCCCGCTCTTGCGGTTGTTGCACCGCCAGCAGGCGGTCACGATGTTCTCCCAGGTCTTCTTCCCGCCCTTCGCGATCGGCACCACATGGTCGAAGGTCAGCTCTTCCGTCCGGAACTTCTGGTTGCAGTACTGGCAGGTATAGCCGTCCCTCGTGAAGATGTTGATCCGGGAGAACTTGACCGCCCGATGGCTGTCCTTCAGCCGGACCAACTTGAGCAACCGCATGACCGCCGGCAGCTTGAACGTGATGGACACACCTTGGATGTCCCGGTCGTAGACCTCCAGGACCTCCACCTTCCCCTGCCACAGGAGGGTGATGGCCTTCTGCCAGTGCACGACGCGGAGCGGCTCGTAGGTTGCGTTGAGCAGCAGCGTGAGTTCCATGCCGTCCTCAAACCCGGCGCCCCGACCCAGTCACGGACGGGTGTCCGTAGTGTATGCCACAGTCATTTCCTGAAATCAAGCTCTGGGCCGGCTCCTGCCCGGACCCTGCGTCGGGCGACACCCTTGTCGTCGGCGCGTCCCCCCGAGTACACTAGCCGCACTACGGAGGCGTCGCATGGCGAAGCTCATCACGGTCGCAAAGCTGTCCGATCTCGAGCCGGGGGCCTGCCTGTCGGTCGAGGCGGAGGGAACCACCGTCGCACTCTTTAACGTCGGCGGCACCATCTACGCGCTGGACAACACCTGCCCCCATGCAGGAGGGCCCTTAGGCGAGGGCACCTTGGACGGCGGGGTGGTCGAGTGCCCCTGGCACGGCTGGCGGTATCACGTGCAGACGGGCGAGCGCGTGGAGAACCCTGAGATCAAGGTGGCATGCTACCCGGTCACCGTGGAGGGGGAGCAGATCAAGGTCTTCCTGCCGTAGCCGTCTGGCCCGGAGGCCCGGGGGCCGGGGGGGCCTCCGGCGTCAAGGGCATCAAGTCGCCGGCCGGCATGCTGATTGCCTCAACGGAGCGCCGCTTGAGGTTCACGCGCCACAGGTATTCGCGCTCGAACCACTGCTTGGTCCCCTCCTCCCGGATGATGACCTTGACCAGATAGATGTTCGGCGCTTCCTGCTGGACTCTCCATGCATCCAGCCGGACCCCCTGTCCGCGATCGGCCAGGCGCTTGACCCGGGTGTTCACGGCTTGCAGGATAGTCGGCGCGCCCTGCGCGGGGTGGGTCTGAACCAGCGCCATTGCCTCGGCGGCCTGCGGATCGGCCATCGGATTGATGGACGACGGCTGGAGCGCCCAGTAGGCCGCTCCCGCAGCCGCCAGGAGCCCCAGCACGACGTAGTGCAGGATGGTGACCAACGAAGGGCTCTTGTTCCGAGCCCTCCCCTGCCACCCCTCCAGCGTTGCCATGTCACTCTTCCTTCCGAAGTTCCTCGCCGAAGACCCTCGCCGAAGATCCTGGCCGAACGGCTCCGCCGCCGACACGGGTCGCCCGCGCCCGCCTGCCCGGAGCATAGTCAGCCGTCTCGTGCCTTGTCAACCTCGCTCCATCCGTTGCGCCCGCGACGGCGCGCCGTTCGCGGCCTTGACAAGCTGGCAAGCCAATGTGATAGAAGTAACCGCTTGCCCCCCGATTCTGCTCAACGGTAGAAGCCCTATGGTATTGGCCATTCCGGGTTCGCTCCGGAATCAGGGTTTCCCTGGAGTCCCGCTTTCGCGGGAATGACGAGCGAGACGATGATCAACGTCGCGGTCTATAGAGTTCTCTGCAGCATGGTCCCACGATGAAATTCTTCGTGTACGCCGACAACTTGAATCCCACCCAGCTCAAGCGACGGGCGCCCGAGCACCAGTTCGTGTGCCGGGCCTACCTCCCGGACCACTCGATCCACTTCTGCCGCTGGTCTTCGCAGTGGCGGTGCGGGCTGGCGAGCGTGACGCCGACCCCCGGCGAACAAGTGTGGGGGATCGTGATCGAGATCACGGACGAGGACCTCAAGCTCCTCGACGAATTCGAGGGAGAAGTCCCCACCGGCGCCTTCCGGCATCTCCCGGTCACCGTGATCAACGAGGAGAACGAGAAGCTGCTGGTCACCACCCACGCCGCGACTCCGATCGGGAAGTTTAAGCCGAAGGAGCATTACCTCAACTGGGTCATCGCCGGCGCGAAACATTGGAAGCTCCCGGACGAATGCATCGAGCGGTGGCAATCGTACTTGCCGAAATGAACGCTTCGCAGAGGCACGTGGCATGCGGCTAGAGGATCCCGCTTCCCTTTCCCCGAGCCCCTCGCCTCGAGCCCTGAGCCAGAGCTGAAAAGGAGCCCCCATGCCGAAACCGAAATATCACATCGTCGTCTGCACGAA
>CAZTUO010000125.1:0-274 GCA_964616355.1 uncultured Nitrospira sp. | reverse complement strand
CCGGGCCATCCCAAGCCGTCCTGTGGCGGGGCCGGCTCTCCCGGCGTGCTGATGGCCCTCAACATGGGACTGATGGAGCGCGGCTATCAGCCGGGCGAGGTGCTGGTGACCGGATCGGCCTGTTTGGGGCCCTGCGAGCATGGCCCGACGGTCGTCGTCTATCCGGACGGGATCTGGTATTCCAGGGTCAAGGAAGCGGACGTGCCCGCCATCCTCGACGAGCACATCGGCAAAGGACAACCCGTCACGCGCCTCAACCCGGATTCCGTCTGGG
>CAZTUO010000124.1:0-9083 GCA_964616355.1 uncultured Nitrospira sp. | reverse complement strand
GCCGTGCCTTGATGGTAGGCCGCGTCCCGCTCCCGCACCCCGCCCTCGTAGCGTGGCCGGTAGCCCGGCTCGTCGGGCGCGAGCGTGCGCAGGCCCAGCGGGGTCCACAGCCGCTGCTCGACCAGATCCACGACCCGCCGCGCCGGCTCGCCCTCCAGCAGGGCGAAGGGGAGACCGCCGACGGCGAAGATCTGGTTGGGGCGGCAGCGGGCATCCAGCGCGCCGGGACAGTGATCCGCGTCCACGACGTCGTAGAGCCCGCCCGCCGCCTCGTTCCAGAAACGCGCCCGGAACGCCGCCAGCCCCCGCTCGTAGAGGCGCCGCCACTTGGCGGCGCGCCCGCCGGCGATCCGCAGGGCGGTCAGCCAGAGCGCCTGCACCTCGACCGGCTTCCCGATCCGCGGCGTGACCACCCACTCCCCGACTTTCGCGTCCATCCAGGTGAGCTGCACGCCCGGCGTGCCGGCCGCGAGCAGGCCGTCCGCCTCCAGGCGAATCCCGTACCGCGTGCCCTTGGCATAGCCCGAGACGATCGCCTCGATCGCCCCGTGCAGCGCCTTCCGCTCGGCCAGGGGCACCGGCCGCCCCGCCGCGGCGCTGGCCTCCAGGTAGTCGTGGACCGCAACAACGTACCAGAGCGCGGCGTCCACCGCATTGAACTCCGGCGCTTCACCGTGGTCGGGAAACCGGTTCGGCAGCATGCCGTCGGAGACCGAGCCGGCCCACTGGACCAGGATGTCGCGGGCGTCCTCGAGGCGCCCCGTCGCCAGGCAGAGCCCCCGGAGCGCGATGAAGGTGTCCCGCCCCCAGTCGGTGAACCAGGGGTAGCCCGCCACCACGGTCTTGCCCGCGCCCCGGCGGACGACGTAGGCGTCGGCCGCGCGCGCCAGCCGTGAGCAAAACCGCTTGCGCCGCGCGCTCTCGGCCGTGCGGAGCGCCGCGTAGCAGGAGTCGGCCGGCACGAGGGCGGGTAGCGCCCCTCCAGCGGGCGGCTCCGCGGCCAGCAGCCAGATCGCCGGGCTGCGCGACAGATCCCAGTCGAAGATGCCCGGCGCGGCCAGGTCCTCGAGGCAGTCCAGCCCCCGCGCGCGCTCCTCGCGGTAGAGAAAATTGCGATACCAGTCCGGCTGATGTCGATACCGC
Organism: uncultured Nitrospira sp.; assembly: GCA_964616355.1. Taxonomy (GTDB): domain Bacteria; phylum Nitrospirota; class Nitrospiria; order Nitrospirales; family Nitrospiraceae; genus CAZTUO01. The sequence goes on along the minus strand of CAZTUO010000124.1, from coordinate 7,940 downwards.
CCATTGGTCGAGGCCAGCACGCCCGGCAGGCCGGGATAGCAGCGCCAGCGCAGGACCCCGTCGCGGGGCTCCGGCTCGAACCGGAAGAACGGATTCTCGCGGTGGAGCGCGTGGTGGTCCCGCCCGGAGAGGAACGGCCGGACGTGGAGCGTCACCCCCTTCCGCGTGGTGCCCAGCCGCCAGGCGAGCGCGACCATCGACACGCCGTGCGGGACGAACAGCTCCTGCACGATCTCGGTCCCGTCCTCCAGGCGGAAGCGCCAGCGCGGCCAGGGCTCGGGCTCGAACGCCGCGATCCGGCCGGCGCCGTCGGGATAGATCACGTCCGGCGCGTAGGCCTGCGAAGAGAGCGCGAAGCGGCCGGCCGGGGTCTCGACCCAAGCTTCCCAGCCGTTCACCAAGAGGACCCGGCCGGTCGGCGGCGTCGTCGCGGTGAGGAGCAGCGCGTGGTAGCGGCGCGTGCGGACGCCGCCCACGGTGCCCGAGGCGAACCCACCCAGGCCGTCCGCCTCTAGCCACTCGGCCGCTCGATCCACGGTCCCCTTCCTCGAAGTCATCTCAAAACCCTCCGTTCACCCCTCGACAGGCTCAGGGCGAACAGCGATGCCAGTGAAACCAGGAGCATGTTCCGTTCGTCAGGTATCCCGCGCGATCCGGGGGCCGATTCTACACCCGTTGCCGGAACCATGCCCGAGCGCAACCCCTGAATGCTCCTCGGCAAGAGCCATCCGCGTCTTGATCCCCGGAAGCCGCCGACTGGCGCAAGCCCACCGGATGGCGCTCCCCTTCACAATCGGCTAAGATTTCGGGCTGGCAGGGGCGGCGGCCAGGGGCCAGCGGTCACCCGAGCGGTATTCTCCAGAGGTGGTCCATGGACAAGCGTGAAGCCATGCGCTTTCCGGTCGAGCTTCCCTTTTCGTTCTCAGGCACCGGCGCCGCCGGGGGCGGCCTGGTCTCGGGGCTCTCGGCACACGGCTGCACGGTCGTCAGCGACGACCTGCTCCAGCCCGGCACCGCCCTGGTGCTGAGCATCCAGTTGCCCGACCAGGGGGTCCCGCTCAAGGTGGACCTCGCCGAGGTCCGGTGGGCGGCGGGCCGGGAAAGCGGGCTGGAATTCCGGCGCCTGCGGCTCGAAGAGCGGACCCGCCTCCAGCGGTTCCTCGGGGCCCTGCAGAAGAAGGCCCAAGGCCCTGGCTACCGGCAGACAGGGTGAGCGGGCGACGCGACGTCCCGGGCGATGCGGGACGGAGCCCAGCTTGGCCAGCGCGTCGCCCTGCAAGATGACACCCGGAAGGCCAGGCTCGAGGGGCTCGAGGCTGCGGCCTCCCACCAGGCGCAGCAGATCCTTACCCCGGAGCAGCGCTCGCGGGTGCTGCCAGGGGCGGCCTCCTGAACGGCCCATAGGGGTGTGCGCCGGAAAACTGCCGGGGGAAGCGGCGTCTAACGCGATGGGCTTTTTCGTGACGTCAGCGCAGTCAGCAGGGCCCGCTTGGCCTGGTCGTCCGACGGATCAAGCCGCAGTGCGATTCCCAACTGTTCGATCGCCGGCTCCACATCGCCCTTGTCCAAGAGCGCCAGGCCGAGCTGGCGATGCGCCTGGCTGAGCAGCCGCTTGGCCTGCGCATCGTCCGGCCTCAGCCGCAGCCCGGACTGGAAGGCCTCAATCGCTTCGCGCCAGGCGCCCTTCTGGCTGAGGGCCTGCCCCAATTGCACGTGGGCTTCGGCGTAGTGGGGATCGGCGGGCCGGAGGCTGATGGTCTTGCGGTAGGCAGCGATCGCCCCGTCCAGGTCCCCCTGCTGGGCCAGCGCGATGCCGAGGCTGTAGTGCGCCAGCGCGTCGGTCGGGTGCTGCCGGACCGCGTCCCGCCAGGCCGCGATCGTCTGCTCCAGGTTCCCCGTCATCCGGAGCGCCGTGCCGAGGTGTTTGCGCGCCGCGGCGTGCGCCGGGTTCAGCTTGATCGCCTTGCGCCAGGCGGCGATCGCGCCGTCGAAGTCGCCCTTCTGGCCGAGGGTGTAGGCGAGGTTGAAGTAGGCGTCCGCGTACTCGGGATCGTTCGGTTTCAGGCGGATCACCTCGCGGTAGGCGGCGAGCTCCCCCTCGAGGTCACCCTTGTGCCCGAGGGCGATGCCCAGGTTCAGGTACGCGGCCGCGTCCTGGGGATTGAGGCGGATCACCTCGCGCCAGGCGGCGATCTCGCCCTCCAGGTCGCCCTTCTCGCCGAGCGCGATCCCGAGTCCGTAGTAGGGGAGCGTATCGGTCGGATGGAGCCGGATCGCCTCCCGCCAGGCGGCGATCACGCGGTCGAGGTCGCCCTTCTTGCGCAGCGCCAACCCCAGGTTCGTCCGGGCCGCGGCGTCGTCCGGCCTCAGGCGGCTGGCTGTGCGCCAGGCCTCGATCGCCCCCTCCAGATCGCCCTTCTGACTCAGCGCGCTGGCGAGATTGAAGTAGGCCTCGGCGTAGGAGGCATCCTCCGGCCTCAGGCGGGTGGCTTCCCGGTACGCGCTGATGGAGCCGTCCAGGTCCCCGCGGCGACCGCGCGCGTAGCCGAGATCGGAATGGATCTCGGCGTTCTCCGGCTGGAGCCGCGCCGCCGCTTCAAACTCGCTGATGGCCTGATCCAGCTCGCCCCGATTGAGCAGGCTCCGGCCCGCATCGAGGTGGGCCTGAGCCAGGTTCGGGAAAAAGTCGCTCGCGCCGGCCGGGGCGGCCCAGAGCCAGACGACCGTGCCGGCAGCCACGGTCCCCACCAGGAAGAGCTTGGACCACACGGGAGCGACCATGATGCGTCCTCCCGAGAGGATGGAACAAGGCCTCTATTGTAATCCGCCTCGCCGGCAAATGCGAGGGGGGCGGAACGCCGTCATTTGCGGCCCCCCGGTTTGCCCTCAGCCCCCCGGTGCGGATAGGCGCGGTCGGTAATCACCGCGAACTCGATCGTCTCCTTCACCGCCTGCTTCACCTTGGGCACGATCTCGCGAGTGACGGTCCGGTCGTCCAGCGTGGCGCGGAGCGCGTTCCGGATGCCGTAGTCCGACGTGTATTCGATCGCTTCCTTGGCCTCTTGTCGTATCACATCAAGGAAGAGCCCCCCGAGGATCAGCAGTACCACCGAAAACACGAGCGCCCAGGGAATCGCCGCCACGAGGTTCTCCGAGAAGATCCGGCCATACGACTTGTCGCCCATCGCCCGCCTCCTGGTTGGGGTTGTTCCTGTGTGAGCGACCCTAGTCCTTTGCACGTGGCCTGTCAAATGGGGGCGCCGGATCGGCCGGCGGGGCGCCCTCACCCGCCGGCAGGCCGGGCGGTGGGCTCGCGGGCCACGTCAGCCGGCCAGCCGCCGCCGAGCGCCTTGTAGAGCTGGACGATCGAAACCAGATAGAGCCGGTGGGTGCCGATGAGGGCCAACTCCGCCTCGAACAGGTCCCGCTGAGCAACGAGCACATCCAGGTAATTGGCGAGCCCGCCTTTGTAGCGCAGATTCGCCAGGTGGAGCGCCGACCGGAGGGCCGCGACCTGTTCGGCCTGCGCCTTCCGCTGATCCCGGGCGGTGCTGACGGCGACCAGGGCATCCTCGACCTCCTTGAACGCGACCAGGATCGCCCGCTCGTACTGCGCCAGGGCCTGCCGGGCCTGGGCCTCGACGGCCTCCTGCTGGAAGCCCAGGATCTGGGCGTTGAACAAGGGGCCGACCAAGCCCGCCCCGCCGACGGCGAAGACGCCGTCGTTTACCCCTGCGGCTTGAATCAGCTCGGACAGCTTGGGGTTGGCCACACCGGCCAGCGCCGTCAGGGAGAGCTTGGGGAACCGGTCAGCCTTGGCCATGCCGATCCGGGCGGTCGCGGCGGCGAGCTGAGCTTCCGCCTGCACGAGGTCGGGCCGGCGCTGCAGGAGTTGGGACGGCAGGCCGGGCGGCACCTCCGGCGGCATGACCTGCTCCGTCAGAGACCGTCCCCGCGGTATCGGTTGCGGATGGCGGCCGAGCAGGACGCTGAGGCGGTTTTCGGTCTGGACCCGCTGCCGCTCCAGCTCGGCGATCCGCGCCGCGGCGTTGGCGCGCTGCGAGTCGAACTGGTCCGCATCCAGCTTGGCGATCACCCCCTGGCGCAGCCGGGCCTGCGCGATCCGGACGGATTCCTCCCAGGCCTGCAGCGTCCGCTTCGCGATGTCGAGCTGCATATCGAACTGCAGGAGGTCGAAGTAGGCCTGCGCCACGTCGCTGACCAACTGGAGCACGACCGCCCGCCGGTTTTCCTCCCGGGCGAGCAGCTCGGCCCGGGCCGCCTCGTTCGAGCGCCGGATCCGTCCCCAGATATCCAGCTCCCACGTCAGGTTGCCTTGAATGTAGTAGGCGAACGGGTTGGGGAACCCGGGGAAGTTAAAGACCGTCGCGCGACCGAAGGCCGGCGCATTACCACTCGCCGTGGCCTGGGGTGCAAAGTCGAGCTTCGCGATCAAGGCCCGGGCTCGGTATTCGTCAACGCTGGCCACCGCCTGTTGCAGGTCTTTGTTCTCGTCGAGGGCGATCCGGATCAGTTTCTGCAGCTCCGTGTCCCGAAGGAGCTCCCACCACGGCAGGTTAGCGATGGATTGGGCCTCGGCCGCCGCCATCCGGAACGAGTCGGGTGTCGCCCTCGCGGGCCGTTCGTAGTCCGGCCCCATGGCGCACCCGGCGACGAGCAGGAGCGAGAGCAGGAACAGACGCTGGCGTCGCATGGTCACGCCTCCTCCCGCGCCCCCACCGGCTCGGGTTCCTCGACGGGCCCGACCGGCTCGGCCCGACCGGCGGGCGGAGCCGGTCGGCCCGGGATCATCCTTCTCACGACCACGTAGAAGAGCGGGACGAAGAAGATCGCCAGGAACGTGGCCGCGAGCATTCCGCCGAAGACGCCGGTCCCGATGGACTGCCGGCTCGCCGCGCCGGCCCCCCTGGCGAACACGAGCGGGAGGACCCCTCCGATGAACGCCATCGAGGTCATGACGATGGGCCGAAACCGGAGGCGGGCCGCTTCCACAGCGGCCTGCCTCAGCGGTTGCCCGTTCAGGTACCGGTGATTGGCGAATTCCACAATCAGGATCGCGTTCTTGGCCGCGAGGCCGATCAGCGTCACCAATCCGATCTGGACGTAGATGTCGTTGGTCATCCCGCGGAGCCAGACCGCGCTGAGCGCGCCGAACGCGCCGAACGGCACGGCCAGGATCACCGCAAACGGCACCGCCCAGCTCTCGAACTGCGCGGCCAGCACGAGGAAGACCATGAGCAGGCCGAAGCCGAACGCGAAGACGGACTTGCTGCCGACCCTGACCTCCTGGTACGAGATCCCGCTCCAATCGAGGGCGTAGCCCTGGGGCACGAGCACCTCCCGGGCGGCGCGCTCCAGGGCCGCCAGGGCCTGCCCCGAGCTGTACCCCGGCGCGGCGGCGCCGAGCGCGAGCACCGTGTTGTATCCGTTGAAGTGCGTGACCGGATCCGGTCCGCTCCGGAATTGGGTCGTGACGACGGTGTCGAGCGGAATCATCTGGGCCCCCTGCGCCCCCCGCGCCCGCACGTAGATCTTGCTGATGTCCTCGGGCCTGGCGCGGTAGTGCGGTTCCGAGTCGGTGAACACGCGGTAGACGCGGCCGAACTTGACGAAGTCGTTCACGTAATAGTTGCCCCAAAAGGCCTGCAGGGTGTCGAAGACCTCCGAGATCGGCACCCCGAGCGCCTTGGCGCGCTCCCGATTGATCTCGGCGTAGAGCCGGGGGGAGCTGACCCGGAAAGTCGTCCCGATCGCGCCGATGGCCGGATCCTGCCGGGCCTTCGCCAGGAACTGTTGCGCGACCGCCTCGAAGGCCCGGAAATCGCCGCCGCTCGGGTCCTGAATCTGCACCGAGAACCCGCCGGTCGCGCCGAGGCCGCGGATGGAGGGGGCGTTGAACGCCAGGATCAGCGCCTCGGGGATCTTCGCAAACTCGCCGAACGCCCGGCCGATGAGCGTCTTGACGTGGCCGTCGGGACCTGGCCGCGTATCCCAGTGATTGAGCGGCGTGAAGATCGTCGCCGCGTTCCCGCCCCGCGTGCCGAAGACGAAGTTCTGGCCGATCAGCGCATCCGTGCTGTGGATCGCCGGGACCCCGAGATAGAACCGCTCCAGCTTCGCGACCACTTCCCGGGTGCGCTGCTTGGAGGCACCGTCCGGAAGCTGGACGATCGTGATGAAGTAGCCCTGGTCCTCGTCGGGCAGGAACCCCTGCGGCAGCGCCCGGATCAGCCCGAAGGAGACGGCAACGAGCACCGCGAAGACTGCGAGGGAGAGCCCGGCCCGGCCGAGCACCCACCCGACGCCCCCGAGGTACCGGTCGCGCGCCCAGTCGAAGAGGCGGTTGAAGGCCGCGAAGAAGCGGTTCGGGGTATCCTGCTGGCCGGGCGTGAACAGCACGGCGGCGAGCGCGGGGCTCAGCGTCAGCGCGACCACGCCGGAGATGATAACCGAGATGGCGATCGTGATGGCGAACTGCTGGTAGAGCTGCCCGGTGATGCCGCCCAGGAAGCCGACCGGCACGAAGACGGCGCAGAGGACCAGCACGATCGCGACGACCGGCGCCGTCACTTCGGCCATGGCGCGCTTGGCCGCCTCCTGGGCGGAGCAGCACTCCTCGCGCATGTGCCGGGCGACGTTCTCGACGACCACGATCGCGTCGTCCACGACGATCCCGATCGCGAGCACCAATCCGAACAGCGTCAGCGTATTGATCGAAAAGCCGAGTGCCGCCATCCCGGCGAAGGCCCCGATCAGGGAGACCGGCACCGCGACGGCCGGGATGATCGTGGCGCGCCAGGACTGCAGGAAGAGGTAGACGACCAGGATGACCAGGACCAGGGCCTCGAACAACGTCTTGACGACCTCCTTGATCGAGACCTCGATGAACCGCGTCGTGTCGTAAGGGATATCGTAGTGCACCCCGGGCGGGAAGGTCGTGCGCAGCGCCGCCATCTCGGCGCGGATCCGCTGGGCCGTCTCGAGCGCGTTCGCACCGGGCGCCAGGAACGTGATCAGGAAGGTAGTCGGCCGCCCCTTGAACCGCCCCTCCAGATCGTAGGACTGCGGGCCCAGCTCCACCCGCGCGACGTCCTTCAGCCGGACCATCGAGCCGTCGGGCAGGGCCCGCACGATCAGCTCCTCGAACTCGGCGACCTCGCTCAGCCGGCCGCGCGTGATCACCGGAATCGTCAGCTCGGTCCCGGGCGGCGCGGGTTCCCGGCCCACCATGCCAGCGGGGAAGTCCCGGTTTTGCTCCCGGATCGTCGTGATGATGTCGGTCGGGGAGAGGCCGAGCTGTGCCATGCGGACAGGATCCATGATGATCCGCATGCTGTAGTCCTGCCCGCCGAAGACGAGCGCATCCCCCACGCCCTTCAGCCGCCGGATGTTGTCGAGGACGCGCAGGATGGCGAAGTTGGACAGGAAGAACTGATCGTAGCGCGGGTCCTGCGACTCGATCGTGATGACCAGGAGCAGGTCGGGCGACGTCTTCTTGATCGAGATCCCCCGCCGGATCACCTCCTGCGGGATCTGCGGCTCGGCGAGCTGGACCCGGTTTTGCGTCTGCACCTGCGCGATGTCCACGTCCGTCCCGATCTCGAACGAGAGCTTGATCGTCACGTGCCCGTCGTTGGTGCTCGTGGAGTCGTAGTAGAGCAGGTTATCAATGCCCGGAAGCTGGAGCTCGATCGGGCGCGCGACAGAGTCCGCCGCCACCTCCGCGCTCGCGCCCGGATAGTCGGCGTCAATCTGCACGATGGGCGGCGCGATGTTCGGGAATTGCGCGATCGGGAGGGTGACCATCGCGACCAGCCCCACGACCACGATGATCAGCGAGAGGACCGCCGAAAAGATCGGCCGCTCGATGAAGAAATTGACGTTCACGGCGCCGGCTCCTTCCCCGCGTCAGGCGGCCC
>CAZTUO010000123.1:5786-9308 GCA_964616355.1 uncultured Nitrospira sp. | reverse complement strand
TTCGGCCCCTATCTCGAGGTGCTGGAGCCGCCAAGCCTGCGGGCGGAAGTGGAAGCCTCATTGCGAGCGGCTGCAGCGCTCTACAGCCAGGGGAGGCTGCGCGAATGGGAGTGAGGTGGAGCCGCCGGATGGCAGGGGCCGGACTTCTCGCGGCCGTGGTGGGATGGGCAGGGAGCGAGGGAATCGCGGGCACGGGAGATCTCCCCCGAGCCCTGAAACCGGGAAAGCTGCTCGTCGCTAGCCGCCGTCTGCTCGACCCCAATTTCAGCGAGACGGTTGTCTTGCTCCTCGATTACGGTCCCGGCGGTGCGCTCGGCGTGATCATCAACCGGCCCAGCGATGTGCGGGTCCGAACGGTCCTGTCGCACATCGCGGAGCTGCGCGAGCGGGACGATCCGATCTTCCTGGGCGGCCCGGTGGCGCGGAACCGGATGCTCTTGCTCGTGCGCGCCCGCCGCCGGCCAGCGGAGGCGACGAAAGTGCTGGACGAGGTCTACGTCGGGCCCAGCCTGGACGCACTCCGCAAGCACCTGCGCAAGAGCCGCAAGAGCAGTTTCCGGGCGTACGCAGGCCACGCGGGCTGGGCACCAGGGCAGCTCGAAGCTGAGGTCCGCTCGGGCTCCTGGTATATCGCACCTGCAAGCGCCGACATCATCTTCCAGGCCGATCCCGCGAAGATTTGGCCCACCCTCATCGAACGCGTGGAAGACCAGTCGATCGCGGAGTTGGGCGCCAGGGGAAACGGGCCAAGGAGCGCTACGCCTGCGACCCGTTGCTCCACGTTGAATCGAGCTCGCAGCGAGGTCCCGAGCGCGGTCGATGAGCTGCTGGGTGCCGGGGGCCCATCCCAGGTACAATGCCGCCGCGCGGAACCGCGTGTGCCAGCCAGGTGGAGAGCTGGGGAGATATGAGCAGCAGAGAGGTGTAGCTCTAAGCGTCGATAAGCCTGAAAAAGCGCTCACCCCGCCGCCCCGTAGGCGCAGGTGAGTTGAGGCGTTGAACGGCAGCGCAAACAGGGACTCGAGTAAGAGCCTATGAGCCGAGTTCGCGCGACCGACCGTGAAGGCTCCAGTTCTGACCTCGACCAGTGGGTTCCCGAGGAGCTGCGGTCGCTTCATGACCCGCAGACCGCCATTCCGGCCATCGCGAAGAATCCACGCCTGGTAAGCCTCATTGACAATGCCGTTCGGTCGATTCCCACGCGGCATGCGCTCTATCTGTGCGATTCCCGGATGTTAGGTGACCTCCCACCCCGTTCTGTTCACCTCGTTCTCACCTCGCCTCCTTACTGGACCCTCAAGCAATACCGCCACTCCGCGGGGCAGCTCGGCGAGATCTCGGATTACGAGACATTCCTCCGCGAACTAGACCGCGTGTGGAAGCACTGCTTCGATGCTCTCGTCCCGGGGGGCCGCCTGATCTGCGTGGTCGGCGACGTTTGCCTTTCCCGCCGGAAGAACGACGGTCGGCATACCGTGGTTCCCCTTCATGCATCCATCCAAGAACACTGCAGACGGATCGGCTTTGATAACCTGGCGCCGATCATCTGGCACAAGATCGCGAACGCCGCCTACGAGGTCGAGAACGGATCAGCGGGATTCCTCGGGAAGCCCTACGAGCCGAACGCCGTTATCAAGAACGACATTGAATTCATCCTGATGCAGCGCAAGTCCGGTGGCTACCGCAAGCCCTCAGTTTCCGTGCGCGTCTTGAGCGTGATCTCGGCTGAGAACTACCAGCGCTGGTTTCAGCAGATCTGGACGGAATTGACCGGCGCTTCCACGCGCGAGCACCCTGCCCCCTATCCCATGGAGCTAGCCGAGCGGCTGATCCGGATGTTCAGCTTCGTGGGTGACACGGTGCTCGACCCCTTCATGGGAACAGGGACCACGAACGCTGCGGCCGCGCGTTGCGGTCGCCACAGCATTGGTTGCGAGGTGGACGAACATTACTTTGCTCTGGCTGAACGACGCATCAGGGATGAGAGCACGGGGCTCTTCTCTTCCGTCGTCGTGGAAGCCCATAAGCGATAGCGGAGAGCGATGGCGCGGACCCATGATCATCTCGTCCAGGAAATCCAGCGAGCCGTTCGCCACTTCTGGCGCACCCGGGAGCGGCAGGCGAAGGCCCAGGGTCGCAAGACCGGAGAACGGGACCGAGGGGCGCGGAGCGCTGTCACAGGCGGGGCGCACCTCGACGGATTCGCCGATCTCATCTGAAAGCTGATTGTGGAAGTCGGAGTTAGCGACACCGCTGTTCACCGGCGCCGCCGGGTTGAACTGCCGGGCTACTACCGAGCAGAGAAGCAGTGGGATCTTGTCGTCGTCGTGGACGGTCGCCTGCTCGCCACTGTGGAGTTCAAGGCACAGGTGGGGCCTTCGTTCGGTAACAACTACAACAACGAACCGAAGAGGCGCTTGGAAACGCAACCGACTACTGGGCCGCCTCCCGCGAGGGTGCTTTCCGGGGCTCGCCGCGGCCGTGGCTCGGTTACATGATGCTCTTGGAGGAGGCCCCCGGCTCCACGCGCCCGATCGCTGTGGCGGAACCGCATTTCCCCGTGTTTGATGAGTTCCGCAACGCCTCGTATGCAAAGCGATACGAGATCCTACTCACGAAGATGGTACGCGAGCGACTTTACGACGCGGCCAGTCTCATCCTGTCTCCGAGCGAGGCCGGCCGGAATGGAGCGTTCTCGGAACCGTGCCGGGAATTAAGCTTTGCGAATTTCGCAGAGAGCCTTGTAGCGCGTGCCATCGCCTATTCCAGGACGCGGATGTGACGCTGAAGAGCCGTCCAACAACAGGATGAACCTAACGCTCCGCTGCGCGGCCCGCCGCTGACCGGGCGCGTCGAGCGGCCCGGCGGCCGAACGAATCGCCATCGTCGAGCCTCGGGAAGCGCCGGCCGCTCGACCGCGGGTCGGTGAGCGGGCACCAGGGAATAGGCCGGACTATGAACCGTGGGGGGGCAGGAGTGCGTCTCAGAACGAAATGGTTCAGTTCACCACCGGCTGCTTGTACTCCACCTCGATTTCGAACCCCAGATCCGTGATCATCTGCCAGACCTCCGGAGCCGGTTGCCCCGGTGTGGTCAGGTAGCCGCCGACGAAGAGCGAGTCGGCCGGGTAGAGCGCAAGGGGCTGGAGCGTGCGAAGGTTGTACTCCCGGCCGCCGGCCACCCGGATCTCGGTCCGCGGGTGCAGGAACCGGAACAGGCAGAGGACCTTGAGGCAGCGCTGCGGCGTGAGTTGCCGGCCATGCTCCAGCGGTGTGCCCGGCACCGGATGCAAGGCGTTGAGCGGGATGGAATCCGGCTTCACGTCCCGCAGCGCCATCGCGAGATCGATGACGTCCTCGTCGCGCTCGCCCATGCCGATGATCCCCCCCGAGCAGATTTCAAGCCCGGCCGCCCGCACGTGCTGAATCGTCCTGAGCCGGTCGCGGAACGTGTGGGTCGTGCAGATCGCGCCGTGGTAGGCTTCGCTCGTGTTCAGGTTGTGGTTGATGCGGTCCACGCCGG
>CAZTUO010000123.1:0-5763 GCA_964616355.1 uncultured Nitrospira sp. | reverse complement strand
GTCGAGCAAGCCCAGCGAGCAGCAGACCTGGATCGGAATCTCGCGCTTGATCGCGCGGACCGCGTCGCCGATCTCGGTGACCTCGCGGTCCAGCGGGCTCCGTCCGCTGATGACGATACAGTACCGCTGCGCCTTCGCGGCGGCAGCCCGGCGAGCCCCTTCGATCATCCGCTCCTTCGGCAGCAGCCCGTACCGCTCGATCTCCGCGGTGGACACGGCGGACTGCGAGCAGTAGTGGCAGTCCTCCTGGCAGGCGCCGCTCTTGGCGTTCAGCAGCATCTGGAGCCGCACCTTGCGGCCGAAGTGGCGCGCCCGGACCTGGTACGCAGCGTCCAGCAGCTCCAGCAGGCGCTCGTCGGGGGCGTTCAGCACGGCGCGACACTCGTCGCGCGTCAAGACTTCACCCCGCAATGCTTTATCGGCGAATCCCTGGAAGTCGGACATGGTGTTGTCTCCGAGTGAACGAACGGTTGGCTCAGACGGTCTCGAAGGGCGAGGCCAGGCTGTGATAGGGGATGGATGGCGCCGCTGCCGGCTCGTCCCGGTGGGCCTCCGGCCGGGCGGTGTCCACCCACGGCAGCGCGACCAAGGTGTTCCAGCAGCCACAGCGGTGGCAACGCCCCGACCAGCCCGCCGCCTCCGCCTGGCAGGCGGTGCAGACGTAAGGCACGGCCACGCGCTTGTTGAACCCGAGCGCCTTCTTGAGCTCCCGGACGGCCTCCTCCATCTGCTGCTTCCGCAAGTACAGGTTGGCCATGATCTTGTGGTAGTCGGCCATCTGGTCCTGGGGGCCCTCCAGCGTCTGGAGCAGGTCGAAGGCGTCGTCAATCATCTCGAGCCGGTAGTAGAGCTTGCCCAGGTAGAACTTCAACACCGCGTTGTGCGGATCACGCTGGAGCGCCTCCTGGTAGATCCGGATGATCTCGCCCGGCTCCCCCATCTCCAGGCACAGCTCCTCCAGGCGGTGGAGGATGATGACGTTCCCGGTCTTCCGGTACACCTTTTCCAGGATCTCTGCCGCATTCTTTGTCTTGCCCTCATGAATCAGGATTTCGCCGAGGCCGATGTAGGCGGGGAGGAAGTTCTTATCGCGCTTGATCGCCCCGCGGAAGTAGGGACGCGCCTTGTCGGGATGGCCGCGCTCCAGAAGCTGCCGGCCGACCTCGTAGGTGATCCCCACGAGCATCTTGGTCTCGGCGCGCTGGTCCGGCTCGGAGAGCTTGATCTTCATGAGCCGATGCTGGATGTCGAGGGCGTCCGCCCACTTCTCCAACCGGATGTACAGGTCGCGCTTGCGGAGCAGCACGGTGAGGTTGCCCTGGTCCAGCCGCAGGATCTCCTGGAGCGTCTGCAGGGCCTCCTCAAACCGCTTCGCGCCCTCGAGATCCTTCGCCAGAGCGAGCATGACCTCGACGTTGCGCTCGTCGAGGCTGCGCGCGGTGCGGTGCAGGCGGATGGCCTCCTGGTAATTGTGCTCCGAGCGGTAAATGTTCCCCAGCCACAGGAGCGAGTCAATGTGGTTGGGGTCGAGCGCGAGCGCCTTTTGGAACAGGCCGATGGCCTCGGCCGTGCGCTTCGAGAGGTAGGCGTGGGTGCCCTCGCGGTAGAGGGCCTCCACCCGCTCCTCGCGCCGACGGAGCCGAGAGCTGCGCCAGTTCAGGATGAGGTGCTTGGTCTCGCGCACGCCTACTAGCAGGGTCACCGCCAGCGCCCCTGCCGCTATGGAGAGCAGGATGAGCGAGACGGTGCCGATCTCGAACGCGGTCGTTGGGCTGGTGCGGAAGGTGATCGTCTCGGGGTTGAGCTCGTGGAAATAGACGTAGATGAAGCTGGCTCCGATGATCAGGAACAAGGTGACGATGAACCGGAGCATCGGCTACCCTTGATGCCGCGAGCGGGCGGAGCGGCGCACGGGCGTGCGCACGGGTGCGGGCGCCGGGGGCGGCCCCTGGATCGGCAGGCGCACCCGTCTCGCGTCGGCCCACAGCTTCTCCAGCGCGTAATGCGCGCGCACGTCGGACTTGAACACGTGGACGATCACGTCCCCAAAATCCATCAAGATCCATTGAGCGGAGGTGAGACCCTCGATGCTCAGCGGTGGGGTGCGCCGTCGGGACAGCGTGCTGTCCACGTGCTCCGCGATCGCCCGCACCTGACGCTCGGACTCCCCAGAGCACAGGACCAGATAGTCGGCGATGGAGGTCAGCTTGGCGACGTGCAGCACCAGGACGTCATCGGCCTTCTTCTCGAGGGTCGCGGCGGCGATGGTGAGGGCTTTCGCCTTCGAGTCCGGTACGATCGGTCCCCTCCCGATATAAGTTGTGTCGAATTATATAGGATTCCACCGAGGCCGGCAACAGGGATGAGATGCTGAGCCCGCGTTTCACCCGGCTCCTGATCTCCGACGCCGACTGCTCACAGGGGGGGAGCCGGAGCAGGGTGAGGCTGCTCTCGGGCGCGAGCGGGAGGTCGAGCCGGTCGCGCGTGCCGGCGTCTAGGGCTGCGAGCGCGGCCGGGTCTAGCGGCGGAAGCAGGGCTAAGCCGGCCAGGGACCGGAACAGTGAGCCGGGCCGGGAGATCACCACGAAATGGCAGAGTTCGAGCAGCCGGGCCGCCTCCCGCCAGGTTGGAAACTCGAGAAAGGCGTCGAGCCCCACGATGAAGAAGAGCTGACTGTCCGCGGGCACCGTCTGCCGGAGCGCCTGGACGGTGGCGATCGAGTAGGATTTCGTCGTCTGTCGGGCTTCGATCTCGGAGAGCGCCAGGGACGGCTCCCCGGCGATCGCGAGCCGCACCATCTCGACCCGATGCCGGATCGGGGCCAGGTCGCCGGTCGGCTTGTGGGGAGGATCACCGGAAGGAATGAAGAGGACCTGATTGAGCTCGAGCCGGTCGCGGGTCTCGGTGGCGACGCGCAGGTGGCACCGGTGAATGGGATTGAAGGTGCCGCCGAAGAGGCCGATGCGCATAGATCACAGCGAGCAGCGAGCAGTAGGCAGCCTGCAGACCGCACAAGGCCCTCGGAGCTCTTTGCCAGTCGCGATTCGCTGCCCGCTATAAAATCACCAGGTTGTCCCGGTGGATCACCTCGTCGTACTCCTGCTGGCCGATCGCTTTCCTGATCTCGGCGGTCTTGAGGCCCTTGATCCGGCTCAGGGTTTCCGAGGAGAAGTTCACGAGCCCCTTGGCGAACTCCTTTCCGTGCCGGTCGGCACAGCTCACCGCGTCGCCGGGGCCGAAGACGCCCGCCACCGCGACGATGCCCGAGGCCAACAGACTCTTGCCGCGCTGGCTCAGCGCCTCCACCGCGCCGTCGTCCAGCGTCAGCGTGCCCTTCGGCCGCAGGGTGTAGGCGATCCAGTGCTTGCGGCTGCGGAACCGGCGGGACTTGGGCAAGATGAGCGTCCCGGCCTCGGTCCCCCGGAAGACTGCGGGCAGGAGGCCCGGCCGCTGGCCGTTGACGAGGAGCGTCGGCACGCCGAACGCGGCGAGCTTCTTGGCAGCCTGGATCTTGCTCGCCATCCCGCCGGTTCCCTCGAAGCTGCTCGCGGTGCCGGCCTGGTCCTCGACCTCCTCGGTGATGTCGGCTACCAGGGGGACCAGGGAGGCCTGCGGGTTCTTCCGGGGATCCTCCGTGTAGAGCCCCTCCACGTCGGACAGGATCACCAAGAGGTCGGCGTCCGCCAGGTGCGCGACCTCCGCCGCGAGCTGGTCGTTGTCGCCAAACCGGATCTCGTCCACGGCGACCGTGTCGTTCTCGTTGATGACCGGGATCACGCCGAAGTCCAGCAGCGCGGTCAGCGTGTGGCGGGCGTTCAAGAACCGGCGGCGGTCGGCGAGATCCTGATGCGTCAGCAGGATCTGCGCGACCTGCTGGTGGAGCCGCTCGAAGGCCTTCTCGTAGGCCCACATGAGGCGACTCTGGCCGACGGCCGCGGCGGCCTGCTTGACCGGCAGGCTCTTGGGGTAGTTCGGGAGCCCCAGCTTCTTGATCCCGGAGACGATCGCGCCCGAGGAAACGATCAGGACGGCGCGCCCCTCCCGCTTGAGCGCGGTGATGTCCTCGGCGAGGCGTTCGATGCGGTCCGGCTGCAGCCCGGCGTCGCGGGAAGCCACCAGGCTGCTCCCGATCTTGACGACCAGCCGCTTGACCTGGCTCAGGATCTGGTCGCGCACGGCACCCTCAAGGCGTCAACCTGCTGGCCGGCGAACCTGATCAGCTCATCCAGCCCCTGGCGCGCGGCCGCCGAGACCGCGAAGAACTGAAGCCGCTTCCGCTTGCAGTATGCCCGGAGCTTCTCCAACCGGGCCGGATCGGCGATGTCCAGCTTCGTGCCCACGACCGCGAAGGGCTTCTCGGCCAGCGCGGCATCGTACGCAGCCAGCTCCTTCCGCAGGGTCTCGAGGCTCGCCACGGGATCCGCGGCGGCCCATGCGGAGACGTCCACCAAGATGAGCAGGAAGGAGGTGCGCTCGATGTGCCGGAGGAACCGGAGCCCCAGCCCCTTGCCTTCATGCGCGCCCTCGATCACCCCTGGGATATCCGCGACGACGAAGCTTTGGTCCTCGGCCCAGGAGACCACCCCCAGGTTCGGTGAGAGCGTCGTGAAGGGGTAGTCTGCGATTTTAGGCCGGGCGGCCGAGACGGCCGCGATCAGCGTGGACTTGCCGGCGTTGGGCAAGCCGACGAGTCCCACGTCAGCGAGCAGCTTCAGCTCCAGCCGGAGCCAGCGCTCCTCACCGGGCGTGCCAGGCTCGACGCGCGTTGGGACGCGGTTCGTCGGCGTGGCAAAGTGGGCGTTCCCGCGCCCGCCGCGCCCGCCGCGGGCCACGACACAGGACTGGCTGTCCTCGGTTAGGTCGGCGAGGATCGCACCGGTCTCGTCGTCGAGGACGACCGTGCCGACGGGGACGGGGATCACCACGTCTGGCGCCGTCTTGCCATGGCGGTTGCTCCCCTCTCCGGGCGCCCCCGACTTGGCCTGATAGTGCTGCTGGTAGCGCAGGTCCAGCAGCGTCGTGAGCCGGTGCGAGGCAACCAGGACGACGCTCCCGCCGTTGCCGCCGTCGCCCCCGTCCGGGCCGCCGCGCGGCACGTACTTCTCCCGCCGGAACGAGCAGGCCCCGCTCCCGCCGTCGCCGGCCTTCACGAAGATCCGGACCTCGTCCACGAACAGCATCGCTCCGCTCGCAGCTTGCCAGGTTGGAACCGCCCCACGGTTCCTAACCGTGGGGCGACAGTATAACTTTCACCCGCCAGGATGGCAAATGGGCCTGCGGCCGGCGTCTTGACCCCCCGCCCCTTGCGAGGGCCCGCCGCTTTGAGAGATGATCGCACTCCAGGAGAGGCCTGGCGCCGTGACCACACTCGTTGATCCCACGCCGAGACTGACCGTTGCCGACGCGGTCGCGATCGCCCGAGACCGGTACGGGATCGCAGCTCGGGCGCAGCCGCTGCCGAGCGAGCGGGACCAGAATTTCCTGCTGGAGACGGACGCGGGGCCCGAGTACGTCCTCAAGATCGCCAATGCGGCGGAGTGCCGCGCGGTGCTCGAGGCGCAGAACGCGGCGCTCGAGCACGTGGCCCGCCACGTGCCCGCCGTGCGGTGCCCGCGTGTGCGGGAGACCACGGCCGGCGAGCCAATCATCACGGTGGCCGGCCCCTCCGGCAAGAGCCACTTCGCCCGCCTGCTGACCTATGTGCCCGGTCACCTGCTCGTGGAGGTCGCTCCTCACAGCCCCGGACTGTTGCGGAGCGTGGGC
>CAZTUO010000122.1:7242-9322 GCA_964616355.1 uncultured Nitrospira sp. | reverse complement strand
GTCGGGATCGGGTGGGCCGCTGACCGGATAGCCCTGGACCAGCCGGCCGCTCTTGAGCAGCTCCGGGTGAGCGTCGCCCATCCGATCCGGATGAGCGGTCGTCCCGCTCAGCGGGGTCACCTGGAGGGCCAGGTAGTCGTGGAAATGGATCGAGGCATACTCCTCCAGCAGACGCGCGAGCGTCCGCTCGTGGCACAGATGGAATGGGTAATAGAGCGCCCGTCGGGCCTCGCACGGGGCATTCGACAAACTCATCGTCTCCATGCTACCGTGGCACGTTTCCGCTCGCTGGGAGTCGGCCCCCGCGGGACGTCGGGCCGCGCTCCCGCGTTGACTGTGTCACGAGCACCGGTCGGCAGCCCTTCGAGAGGTTTGGCATCAGACAGTTGCCCCTGACGATGTGGGCCTGGAACGCCCTCTACGGCTTCACGCCGCTCGCCCTGACGCTGGAGCTGCTGCACGCCGAGCCGACCGCGATCTTTCTCGCATCCGCGCTGGCTATTGTCCCGCTGGCGGGGCTGATGGGCAAGGCCACAGAACACCTGGCCGCCCACGTCGGGGACGGAATCGGCGGCCTGTTGAACGCCTCGCTCGGGAACGCCGCCGAGCTGATCATCGCGCTCGTCGCGCTGAAGGACGGGCTGCACGGCGTCGTCAAGGCGTCCCTCACCGGCTCGATCATCGGCAACGCGCTGCTCGTGCTGGGCCTCGCCATGACCATGGGGGGGCTGCGCTACGAGCGGCAGCGGTTCAACCGCACCGCCGCGGGCATGGGCGCGAGCCTCCTGCTGCTCTCGGCGGTCGGCCTGGTGGTTCCCGCCCTCTTCCATTGGACGGTCCCGCAGCAGGGGGCTGCCGTGGAGCAGGAGGTGAGCCTCGAGATCGCCCTCGTGCTGTTCGCGATCTATGTCCTGAGCCTGGTCTTTTCCCTGCGGACCCACCACCACCTCTTCGCCGGGGAGGAGGGGGAGGCAGCCGTGGAGACCGCTCGGGAGCAGTGGAGCCGAAGCCGGGCGATCGGGGTTCTGGCGGGGACGACCGCGGCCGTCGCGGTCATGAGCGAGCTGCTGGTCGGGGCGATCGAGCCGGCTGCCCAGCGGCTGGGCCTCACCCAGGTCTTCGTCGGCGTCATCCTGGTGGCCCTGGTCGGCAACGCGGCAGAGCATTCGACCGCCGTGCTGGTTGCCATGAAAAACAAGATGGACCTGGCCCTGGGCATCGCCATGGGGTCGAGCCTCCAGATCGCCTTGTTCGTCGCCCCGCTCCTGGTCTTCGCGAGCTACCTCACCGGCTCGCCGCTGGACCTGATCTTCACGCCCTTCGAGGTCGCGGCGGTGACGATCTCTGTGCTGGTGGTGGGCTTCGTGGCGATGGACGGAGAATCCCACTGGATGGAGGGGATGATGTTGGTGGGCGTGTACGTGATGCTCGCGATCGCGTTCTATTTCCTTCCAGCCTAGCCCTCTCCCTCACCACTTGTCCATGTCGATCACTTCGGTGGCATCCCAGAGGTGCTGCCATTCCTTTTCAGCCAAATCCCGTTCGTCGGGTTCATCGGGATTCTTCGGCTTGGGCTTGGCCGCCTCGGGATCCGGCGCGGGCCTGGCCTCCGCCGGCTCGGGCTCCGGCTTCCTACCGCGCTTCTTCGAGGGATCCATGTTGACGGGCATGGCCACCTCCTTCCAGCGCGAGCCTCAGAAGTTCTCCTACCGCCCCGCGCGACGCTTTGTCAAGGGACCGCGGGGACCCCAACCGGTTGACTCTCCCTAACGGCCGCTGCTACAGTCGGCCGCGGTCCTTGTCCCGACGTGACGGAGGCTCCGGTGGTGCTCAGCGCGAAAGTCCTCTGGCCCCTGTTCCCGCTCCTGCTGCTGGTCGTGACTGTCTGCCTTACCTGGGCGCTGGTCCACGTCGTGCGCCGGTCCGGAGAGAGGAAGGCGGTCTGGCTCCAGGCCGGCGCGCTCGGCTGCTACCTGCTCGCCGCCGTGGCCGCGCTCGCGAGCGAGCGCGGCGCAGTCTCCGCCAATCTCCACCGGCCCTTCTCGCTCCTGACGCAGCTTGCCATCGCGCTCGCTCTGTT
>CAZTUO010000122.1:0-7200 GCA_964616355.1 uncultured Nitrospira sp. | reverse complement strand
TCGGCCTGGGTGGCCATCCTGGCCGACACCGCGCTCCACTACCTGCTGGCCCGGTAGGTGCCCCTTAGAGCAGCTCGACCGCGACCGAGTCGGCGAACCGCCGCCCCTGCTCCGTGAGCGCGACCCGGCCGGCTCGCCCTTCAATCAGCCCCTGCCGGGCCAGACGGTTGAGCGCGCCCTCTAGGCCGTCTTCGGGCCCATTGCGTGGCAGCCGGTCCAGCGGCACGCCCTTCGTCAGCCGTAAGCCAAAGATGAGCGCCTCGCGGCGCCGTTGCGCGGGGCTCAGGCGCGCTGACTCGGCGATCGGCAGCGCTCCACAGTCGAGCGCGCGCCGCCAGGCCGCGAGGTCCTCGAGGTTGCCGCACCGGCATCCTTCCAGATAGGACTGCGCGCTGGGGCCCAGGCCGAGATAGTCCTCGTCCTGCCAGTAGAGCAGGTTGTGGCGGCAGGCGAAGCCCGGTCGACAATAGTTCGAGATCTCGTACCGGCTGAACCCGGCGGCGGCGAGCCGCCGCGCCGCTGCGTCCTCCATCGCGTTCTGAAGGTCGAGATCGGGCTCCGAGACCGTGCCCCGGTGCACCGCCACCTGCAAGCCGGTCCGGTCCTCGACCGTGAGGGCGTAGAGGGACAGATGGGTCGGCTCGAGTGCGAGCGCCTCGTCGAGCGTGGCGAGCCAGCTTTCGAGCGTCTGGCCCGGGAGGCCGTAGATCAGGTCCAGGTTGACGTTGCCGAAGCCGGCCGCCTGCGCCCCCGCCACGGCGGCCCTCGTCCGGTCTGGCCCCGTCCGGCGGCCGACCCGGCTCAACTCGTTGGCGTCCATGGACTGGGCGCCAAAGCTGATCCGGGTGAATCCGGCCCGGACCAGGCGCCGGAGCCCGTCTGCCGTCACCGTGTCCGGATGGGCCTCGACCGTGACCTCGGCGTCCGGCGTGATGCCAAGCCGGTCGCGCACGCGGTCCAGGATGCCGGTCAGCGCCTCGGGTGTGAGCGTAGTGGGTGTCCCGCCGCCGAAATAGACGGTGTCCAGGAGGCGGCCGCCCAGGCTGCCTCGGCAGGCGTGCAGCTCGATCTCGCGGGCGAGCGACGCCAGATAGGCCAGGGCCCGGTCCTCCCGGTAGATCTGGAGGGAGAAGGCGCAGAACTGGCAGCGGCTCGTGCAGAAGGGGATGTGGACGTACAGGCCGACGCGGCCCAGCGAAGAGGCCTGCATAGTGGTCAGTTCAGCTTGGTCCGGTCTTGGACGAAGTCCTTCGCCAGCACGATCTCGATCTCGTCGCTCGGGGCCAGGCCGCGGTTCCGCACACGGGCGGTCCAGGCCGGGTGCTTGCGCAGCGCCTCGAAGATCAGCCTGAGCAGCTCGGGCTTGATCTGCGCCTCCCAGTCCCGAAGCCAGGCGTAGTTGTCCTCCTCGCCTTCGTAGTCTTCGGGGAAGGTGGCCTCCAGGTTGAAGCGCAGCCGGAATACCTTCTCTTCGAGAAACATGTGGCCTCCGTGGCGCCGCCCCCGCCGTTGAAGCCGAGCCGGGCAGCCCTCTATAATACTGCCGGTCGGCCTGAGGAGGAGAATCCACGCCATGCCCATCTTCGAATACATTTGCCAGGAATGCAACCACCGGTTTGAGACGATCGTCCGGGGCTCGGCTGCGCCGGCCTGCCCCGTCTGCAAGGCCACGCGGTTGGAGAAGCAATGGTCGGCCTTCGCCGTCGGCGCGACAGGGGTGCCCTCGAGCAGCCCGGGTCCCTGCGGGACCTGCGGCGATCCCCGCGGCCCCGGTGCCTGCGCGATGAACTGAGGCGGGCCTCGACAGGCTCCTGGTCCCCTTCGTCTGAGCTCCTGATCTCCAGGAGGGCGATTGCGTCAAGCGCTCGATGCACGGATCTTCCGAGGCCAACCTCAGGCAGGTCATCAAGATCCTGTCGAAGACCGACCCGATCGTGAAGCTGCTCCAGCAGGTCAGGCTGGGCAAGATGCAGCCGACCGACGCCGGGCTGCGCGCGGTACACGTCCATGAAGTGCGCCAGCAGCCGCACCGAATCGTGGCTGGCGACCTACCAGCAGGTGCTGGAGTCCAGCCGGGGGCTGGACCGTCCGGCGCTGGCCCGGTTGGACCCCAGGCCGCGGATCGCGGTGCTCGTGGACGCGGGTATCGTCGGCGTCGGCCATCCGGCGATCGCGGCGCTGGAGGCTGCGTTCGCGCAAGCGTGGGAACGGGTGTCATGACGAGGGGGCTGGCGCGGGGTCTGCTCATCAGCCTGCTGCTCCTGCTGCTGAGCGGCGCACCTCCGCTCCGGAGCGAGCCCACCGGCACGCGCCCGCTGATCGGGCTGGGGAAGTTCGAGATCCACCGCGTCGTGCCGCCGGACGCGACGCTGCTGGACGAGCCCGCGGCGATCGAGCGCTTCCTCGCCGCGCTCGACGGCGCGCCGCCGAACTGGGGCGCGGTCTTTGGCCATCACGGGGGCGGCCACGACGAATGGCTCTTTGCCTTGAACCGCGGGCGGGACCAGGCCCGGATCGGGAAGCCGGCGCTGGCTCAGCGGGTGACCTTCCTCTGGGAGGGAGAACTTTCGACCTACGACGCAAAGCGTGGTGGCTATCGGGTAGCGATCGGGCCCAAGCTGATTCGGACTGCGTGGGGGCTGGTCCGGTTCAAACCCGAGGGGCTGCCTTCCGAGCTGATCGCCGGACCGCCGCCAGCCCTGAACGCGTTTCTCAAGCGGAAGATCGCCGCGGGCGAGACGATCGCGATCGCGGTGGCCGTGACGGGCCGGCTCGTGCCGGAGGAATCCGTGATCTACGACCTGGCGCACGGGGAGGAGGGACGCGGGCTGGTGATGCCGGTGGTGCAGGTCGAGCGGCTGGATTATCTCTACTTCCAGGAGTAGCCCAGATCAGTAGGCGTCCTTCGCACAGCGAAAGCCGGTCCCGCTGGGCCGGTCGGCGGGGAACCCGAAGTCGCGGTCGGTCGTCCGCAGGCTCTTGGCCGGCTTGAGCCAGGACCCGCCCCGCACGGCCTTCAGCAGTTTCCCGTCAGGCCCTTGCGGATCGGCCAGCGGCGCGTTGAGATAGGCATAGGGCTCGTACCAGTCCGCCACCCACTCCGAGACGTTCCCGGCCATGTCGAAGAGCCCGTAGGGGCTGGCCCCGTCGGGAAAGCTGCCGACCGGCAGGGTGAGCACTTCGCCCTTGAGCCCGCGGGCCTTGGCGATGCGGGCTCCCTCGCCCTCGACCCAGAAGGCCAGCCACTCCTCCCGGCTCGCGAACTCGATGGTGCGGCCCGCCCAGTAGCTGGCGCTGTTGGCGCGTCGGGGATCCCAGGTCTCTCCCCAGGGATATCGGCGGCCGTCCGTGCCCCGCGCGGCCTTCTCCCACTCGGCCTCGGTCGGCAGGCGCTTGCCTGCCCACCGGCAGTAGGCGAGCGCGTCGTCCCAGCTCACGTTGACGACCGGGTGCTCGGCGGTCCCGGGGAGTGGGGCACCATGTTCCCAAAGCGTGACGGCGGGATTCTGGTTGGCGGGTGGGCGGTGTCCGGTGGCCCGGACGAACCGCTCATAGGCCGCGTTCGTCACTTCGTGGCGATCCATCCAGAATGCGCTGAGATAGACGCGCCGCTGCGGCCGCTCGTCGTCGAAGCCGTCGCTCCCCGCCGGGCTTCCCATGAGGAACTCTCCCGCGGGCACGAGAACCATGTCTTCGGAAGCGGGCGCGGGCCCGGCCTCCCCAGCACCCGCCGCGGCGACGAGCAGCAGGACGAGATGGACGAGCGGAACTGCCGCGACGAGCGTGGACCGGCTCACGCTTCCCGCAGGCCGCAGCAGCGCGCGATTCCGTCCCGAAAGTGCAGCCAGTACTGGAGGGCTTCGTTGAGGGCGTCGAGGACCGCCTGCTGCTGCTCGGCCTCGACGGCGTGGGTCACGACGATCTGGTAGGCCGCGTGCCGATGGCCGGGCTCCACCATGTAGTGCGCGCGGACGAGGTCCATGTACTCCGGCGACAGGCCGTGGTACTGGACGAGCGGGTGTTTCATGACCAAGTCCTCGATCTCGGCCGGGGTCTTGGGCTTGAGGCCCTGCAAGATCTCCTGACGATCGTTGACGCTCCCCTCGACGAAGATCGTGAGGACTGCTGCCCCGGTGATCCAGTCGCGGTCCATCGTCACGCTGTCAAGCCACTCGCGGTAGGCGCGGCTCGGCGAGAGGAGTTCCACGTCCCGGAACTCGCTCCGGGGAAAGCCGAGCCCCATCATCATGGTGAGGAACAGATCCGGGTGGGGGCGGCCCAGCGACAGCCCGCCCGTGTCCTCCTCGTAAATGTTCTTGGCCAGGATGCTCCGGACATCGCGCGGTGGGTTCTTGCCGTAGATGCGCGCCAAGAGCACGGGAAAGTCCCGCACGTACACCGCGTATTCCTGGCGGAAATGGATCTTGAGCTGGTCCCGCGTGATCTTGTTGCCGCTGAAGTAGGGCCAGGCCCAGTGGTTCTTGCGGTCCATCACGCTGAGCAGACGATCGCGGAACTGGTCGGCCGAGAGCTTCCTCACCGGGGCACCTCGTACGAAGGGAACGCGTCTCCTTGCATTCTACAATCCCGGCCGCTTAGAATGCGCCCGTCTGGAGGCGCGCTTCACGATGGAGCCGGTCACGCTGCAGAAACCTGACGCGATCCTGACCTTCCTGGCTGACGTGTCGCTGCGCGGCAAGGGGTTCACCACGGATAGCCTGCTGGATTACGTGCTCGACGAAGGGTTTACGGAGCCGATCTCGCTCAACGCCAGCGGCGAAGATCCCGAGGCCTACTACAAAGGCCGGCCCGGCGCCTGGGCCATCTACCAGGTGCGCGAATGGAAACGCGTGCTGACGATCTCCGGAGGCCCCGGTCAAGAGCGCCGCGTGCAACTCACCGAGACCCCCTGATCAGCCGCGCTCCCTCGAGCCCGCGCCTGGCGATCCGCCAAGCGGCATAGTGTACGAAGCGTCCTCCGAAAAATCAATGCGCCCACGGCGGTTGCAGTCGGGCCGGGAGCTTCGTAGAATGGTCCGGAGGCCTGGGCGGGGCCCGGCGCTCCGCGCTCGGAAGAGACGGCGATGGCGATGGTCAAGCTCATCGAACCCCAGGACGTCGGGGAGCTCGCCCTGATCAAGAGCCTACTCGACGGCAACGGAATCGCCTATTTCGTGCAGAACGAACATCTGGGCAGCCTGCTGCCGGGGTGCCCTTCGCTGCCTGCGCCGTCCTGGTGCAGGAGTGGGATCTCGACCGGGCCGGGACGCTCTTGGGCCGGCTTGCGCCCGCGCCTCGTGCCGAAGAGGCCGGATGAGCGGAACCCGCGGCGCCCGTCATTTGGCATACCAGCCGCCGACGAGGAGGCCCTCTTCGAAGTAGAGGTACCGATGCTTGACGACGGAAGGGCTTTCCCAGTCCTCGTAGATCCACTCTTCGCGCCGTAGCCCGTCCTTGGTGTAGCTGATGTTGATGGAGTAGGGCCCGCCCCAGGCCTTGAGCACCTGCTCGCGCGTCATGCCGACCGCGACTTTCTTTTCCTGGATGTGCCGCTCGAACGTCGGGTCCGTGAAGGCTGGCAGGAACCGCCAGACCAGCATGAGCAGGAGCAGGACGGCCATGAAGGCATACAAGCCCACCCGCACTGTCGGGCGGCAGAGGATGGGCGTGGAGGAGGCCGGCTTCTCCTGCGCGGGCGTGGCGGCGGGCAGCTCCGCGGGCAAGGGAACATCGCGGGTTTCCGTCTGAAGCGGCATAGGCCTGGAGTCTATCGGAGGGGTGAGCGGGGCGTCAAGGGCGATGCAGGCTTCCCCGGACGCTTGTACCGGAAAGGCTTGCGCAAGGTGTCAGGGGGAGGTTGAAGAAACGAGGGGCTACCACGAATCCATCACCCGCTCACGTGACATGTTCATCGAGGTGGAGAGCAACCCCAACTGCGAGCAGGCTGTGTTCCTGCGGTTCAAGGAGGTCGGGCCGCCGCGGCCGGTGGTGCAGGTTCGCAGCTTCGAGTGGAGCAGCCGCGGCGAGTGGTGTTGGGTCGTCGGCTGGCGCGATGATCCGGAGGCGCCGATCTGTCCGGCCTACGCGCAGATGGTGGAGGATTCAGGGGCCGGGTTCGCCTACCTCGTCTTCGGAGGCAACTGGGGCATCCGGCTCAAGCCCGTGGCGGTACACGAGGAGTGGAGCCTGGAGAGTCGCGCTCAGTGGGGCGAGCCGTATCTCTCGCTGGCCGACGCGGCGGATTTGAAGTTCGCGGACGAGTGAACGGGGATCTTCTTGCTCGCGGGCGGCGGCGGAGCCGGCCGGCTGGCGAACTCCTTGGAGAAGGGGTTCATGATCGGCTCGTGGGTCAGCTTGGCGCGCCGCTTGGCCATTTCGATGCTCTGGGCGCTGATCTCCATGCGGTCAATCAGCGCGCGGGTGGTCAGGAACTCCGGGAGCCCCTGGAGCGAGAACATCTGAAACGCCAGCGTCCAATCCAGGCGATCCTTGGTGCGTTCCCGGACGATCGCCCGTGCCTCCGGCGCCGGCGCGCCCTTAAAGACCAGCACCCAGAGATTCGACCGGAAGGCCGGGGCCGATGCCTCCTCCGGTGGCTTGAACTCCGGCACCAGCTCGGGAACCCGCTCGATGGGGACGGGCGGGGAGAACTCGATGTCCACAAGGCTTACCGAGAGGGTCGGAAAGTCCGAGTGGTCGTTCAGGTCCGGCACGTAGCTGAACGAGTACCGGACGTCCACGCCGTTGCGCTTGTAGTTGTACACGTCCTCGCCGTTCTGTGGCGAGATCAGCTTCTTGTAGAACTTCTCCCAGTCGCTGAACGAGTAATAGTTGAAGACCCGCAGCGCTGCTTTGCGGTCCCGGACCGCGTGGGGCGGCCCGAGCTTCTCGCGCAGTTCCGTCTGGGTCAGGCCCAGGTAGCCGTCTTCAAAGATGGCCTTGGCGTAGGCCTGATCCGGACCGAAGGCGGACGGGACGGGCGACGGGAGCGAGGGGAAGAGGAGCAGCCACGCGACCAGCCACGCCAGCGGAATCATAGGCGCCGGAAGCCTCGCCATGCAAACCAGGCTCATCGTAGCGACCAGTGGAGACGATGTCAAGACGCTCGACGAGAGCCGCGGTCGCCTTGCCTGGTCTGGGGCGATCCAGTATAGTGACCGCACGTTGGGACGTGACGGGTGATGGGCGGGATGATGGGAA
>CAZTUO010000121.1:3333-9330 GCA_964616355.1 uncultured Nitrospira sp. | reverse complement strand
GACAACCCATTCGGATCCGGTGTATCAGGTGGAGGGCGTCCTGCATTATTGCGTCGCGAATATGCCGGGCATCGTGCCGCGGACCGCGACTTTGGCCTTGACCAACGCGACGCTACCCTTTATAGTCCGCCTTGCTTCGGCGGGCGTGAAGCAGGCCATCCGCTCGGATCCGGAGTTGGCCAAGGGCGTCAATGTCGCCAGCGGAACCGTCGTGTGCCGCGGCGTGGCCGAGGCGCATGGGTTGGAGTACCGCCCGCTGGCAGAGCGGCCATGAACGAGTCGGGGCGTAGCGCAGCCAGGTAGCGCACCGCGTTCGGGACGCGGGTGTCGGAGGTTCAAATCCTCTCGCCCCGACCAACCTTGCTAGCCATGCGGCGACTCAGGGGCTTCGATTGGGTCGCCGCAGCCGTACCGTCGGGGTTTGCTCCATCCTCTCCCGTACCCGGTTGCGCAGGCGTCGCTCTCCAGGCTATGCGCGGAAGCATGCTCCTGTGTCAACGCCGGATTCCCAGCCGAAGGCCTAGCCGGGCTTTCCCTGCTCCTGTCGAGTGCAGGGTGGGTGGAGGGCCATGAAGGCTGATGCTGAGCCAGCGGCCCCGACCGTCCGGGTGCGGGCCTGGGCGAGCGGACGGGTGCAGGGGGTCGGCTATCGCGCCTTCGTCCGGTCTGCGGCCATTCGCCTTTCCCTTCACGGCGGCGTGCGCAATCTGGAGGACGGCCGGGTCGAGGTCGAGGCGGAGGGCCCACGTCCGGCGTTGGAGGCGCTCCTGGAGCAACTACGACTCGGTCCGCCCGGGGCCAAGGTGGAGGATCTGCAGGTCCGGTGGGAGTCCGCCTCGGGCCGGTTCGTGGGGTTCCGGATCTGGTAAACCCCGTCTTAGTCACGCGAGGAAGGCCATGCCGCTCGACTACAAGTCCTTGATCCGCGAAGTGCCCGATTTTCCGAAGCCGGGCATCCTGTTCTACGACATCACGACGCTGCTCAAGCGGGCCGACGCGTTCCGCGCGATCATCGATGACCTGACGGCGCGGTACCGCGGAAAGGGGATCGCGAAGGTCGTCGGCATCGAGTCCCGGGGTTTCATCCTGGGCAGCCCGCTCGCCTACAACTTGGACGCAGGGTTCGTCCCGGTGCGCAAGCCCGGCAAGCTGCCGGCGGACATCTTCGAGGTGAAGTACAACCTCGAATATGGCTCCAATTCGTTGGCCATCCACCGCGACGCGATCGGCATGGGCGAACGGGTGCTCATCGTGGACGATTTGCTAGCGACGGGCGGAACCGCTGCGGCGACGGTGGATCTTGTCCGCAAACTCGGCGGCGAGATCGTCGGCCTCGTCTTCCTGGTCGAGCTGCAGGCGTTGAACGGGCGGGCCAAGCTCGACGGCTGTCACGTGCACGCCGTCGTGACCTACGTGTGAACCGTGCCCCGCGACCCTCGAACGGGTCATCCCAGGCTTCGTTTCAGGGGCTTGTCAATGCGCGGAGGCCGTGGTATGAATACCGCTCATTTTTCGTGACTGGAACGGGTTGACGCGGGAGAACAGGACGATGCCGGAGAAGGCCAAGGCCAAGAAAAAGCCCGTCGGAGGCGCCAGGCCGTCGAGCGGCGCGGCCACCGCCAAGCGCGCCGGGGGCGACCGGAAAGAAACCCTGCACCGCCTGCTGATGACCAAGCGCCAGGAGATCATGAAGGAGATCGAGGGGGTCCTGGGCCAGTCCTTGACGGACGATCAGCAGCGCCGGCTGGAGTCGGCGATGGACGTAGGCGACCAGGCGCTCGCCGACCTGGAGCGGGAACTCGGCATCTCGCTTCTAGAGATGCGCAACCGGAAACGTCAGCTCATTGACGAAGCGTTGACGAGGTTGGCCGAAGGGACCTACGGCATCTGCGCGGAATGCGGGGTGGAAATCAGCGAGAAGCGGCTGGAAGCTGTGCCGTTCGCGAAGCTCTGCGTCGAATGCCAGTCCCGGCAGGAGCTGCTCGAGAAGATCGAACGTGAAGAGGAGCGGGAGTAGGCGCGGCGGGGGAGCCACGGCCGCCCCTTTCCCTGAGCAAGGTCCCCGCCCCGCCGGTGGGAGCGCGTCATGAAGGCCGTGGTGCTGGCCAGCGGCGGGATTGACTCCACGGTTGCGGCGGCCGTGGCCAAGCGGGACGGCTGCCGGATCCACCTATTGACCCTTGCATACGGCCAGCGCCACGGTATCGAAGTGGCGCGGGCCCGGCAGCTTGCCGGAGTCCTCGGCGCGGCCGAGCATCTTGTCCTGGATCTCGACCTGCGGCGGATCGGCGGATCGGCGCTGACGGCGGACCAGCCGGTGCCCAAGGACCGAGAGCGGGCCGCCCGCGCGGAGGGGATTCCGAGCACCTACGTCCCCGCCCGCAACACGATCTTTCTCGCCATGGCGCTGGCCTACGCCGAGACGCGGGCCGCTTCAGTCATCTATATCGGCGCGAACGTGGTGGATTATTCCGGCTATCCGGACTGCCGCCCGGAGTTCCTGCGCGCCTTCGAAGAGGTCGCCCGGCTCGGCACGCGCGCCGGGGCCTCGGGCGGCCGGATCGAGATCCGCGCGCCGCTCCTGAAGATGTCCAAGGCCGAGATCATCCGGCTGGGGGCCTCGCTCGGGGTGCCCTTCGAACTGACCCACAGTTGTTATGATCCGGCCCCGGATGGGGCGGCCTGCGGGCGCTGTGACAGTTGCCTGATCCGGCTGGAGGGCTTCCGGGAAGCCGGGCTTGCGGATCCAATCCGGTATGCCGATGTGGCGGCAGGGAGCTAACGGTGTCCCCGGAGGAATTTTTCATGTATCTGACGATCGGGCTGATCGTGGGGGTCCCGGTGTCGGTGCGGGCCTATCGATACATGACGGCCAAGCGGACCAAGCGGAGGCTCCGCGAGCAGTTCGGCGACCAGGGCTGCAGCTCCCAGCCGGCACGGCCGGAGCGCGGCGACCTGGGATGACCGCCATGCCCACTCCCCCGCGCACGATGAGCTGGCGCGCCCTGGCACGGATCGGCCTGCTGGGCACCGCGGCCTGGCTGGCCGGCTCGCTCGCCGCCTGGGCGTTGGCCGCCAAGCAGGGGCCATCCCGCGTCCCGGCGGAGTACCAGCGGGGCGAGGCGAAGTTCAACGCGAACTGCGCCCGCTGTCACGGCGAACGGGCTAAAGGGACGGAGCATGGCCCCCCGCTGGTCCACAAGATCTACGAGCCCAACCACCACGGCGACGCCGCGTTCTTCATGGCGGCGGCCAACGGCGTCCGGGCGCATCACTGGAAGTTCGGCGATATGCCGAAGATCGAGGGGGTGACCCGAGAGGACGTCGAGCAGATCGTCCAGTACGTCCGCTGGCTTCAGCGGGAGGCGGGAATCAAGTGAGCGCCGTGCCCGCCATTGACAGGCAGCCTGCGGCGGCCTAAGCTGAACGATGTTGGCGCGAGGCCTTGCCCGGTTCCGAGCCAAGGGGCGAGTGGCCATGAAGACCTCTGGCGGCGTCAGGGCCTTCGTCGTGACGGCCCTGCTGCTGACGACCTCCGGCTGCATCCTCCCGGCCATTGACGCCGGGCACGAGGGGGTGCTGGTCAAGAAGCCGCTGTTCTTCGGCCACGGCGGCGTGGACCCCGAGCCGGCTCCGACCGGCCGCATCTTCGTCGCGCCCACCACCGAGCTTATCGAGGTGGACGTCCGGCCGGTCCAGTACTCGGAGCACTTCGACATCATTTCTGCCGAGAACGCGCCGGTCTCCTTCGACGCCTTTCTGATCGCGAACGTGATCGAAGGCCGCTCGCCGGACCTGATCAGCCGCTTCGGCCCCAACTGGTACAGCCAGAACGTCAAGGAAGCCTTCCGCACCTACGTCCGCGAGGAGGTGCAGAAGTATCCGCTGTTCGAGCTGACGACCAACCCCGGCACGCGGGCCAAGCTGCAAAGCGCGGTCGAGGAGGCCGTCAAGCGCAAGCTGATCGAGCAGCAGAATATCCCCGTGCGCCTGAACCGGATCGTCATCGGCAGCATTCTCCCGCCGAAGGGGGTGCTGGAGCAGACCGCGCAGACGATCATCCAGGAGCAGCGCCGAATCACGATGATCGAGTTCCAGAAGGCCGAGGAGGCGCGGGAAAAGGCGGAGCGGCAGCGCGGCATCGCGGACCGGGCCTACCGCGAGCACCTGGGGCTCAGCGCGACGGAATTCGTGGATCTGCGGCGGATCGAAGTTCAGAAAGAGATCGCTCAGCACGCGCCAGCGGCGCTGACGATCATCATGGGGATGGACCGGATCGGGATCAACCTCCCGACGACGGGGGGAGGGGCCTCGAAGTAGTGGGCGGCGCGGCTGGTCAGAAGGGCTCGAGCTGGCGGAGCAACGTTTGGATCTGGACCACGAGGTCCTTGACCCGGCGCCGGGTCTCCTCCGACTGTCCCTCCGTCTTCGAGCGGAGGTCGGCCTCGGTGTCGAGGACGGCCTTCTCCCGCTGCAGTTGAGCCTGGGCGATCTTGAGCTGTTTCCGCAAGGCGTGCTGGTGCTGCTCCCACTCGATCTTGAGCCGCAGCAGCTCGTCCCGAGTCGCGTGAAATTCCTGTTCCGTCCTCGCGATCTGCTCCTGCGCCTTCTTGAGCTCCGCTTGTGTCCGCTCGATCTGCGCCTTGAGCTGTGTGGCCGTGGCGGCCAGCTCCTGGGCGCGGCGCGTCTCGTTCTGATACAGCAGCCTCGCGTTTTCCGCATCCTTTCTGGCCAGCTCGTAGGCGCTTGAACTGACGCAGCCGGTCTGGCCGATCGCGAGCAGGCCAACGACGGCGGCAAGGACGGTCCCCTGGCTTCGCGTCCGCTGCATGGCGTTCCTCCTGGTCCAGGAAAGCCCTCGACCATGCTACCACCGTGCGCACCGGGTGGCAATCTGTGGGCACCGGCCACCACCGCTCGGGCAGCCGCATGCGCCCGGCCAACCATCTGTCCCATGGTACGCGATCGGGTTCGCGTTCGGCGGCCACGGAGCGTCCGGTCGCCTTGACTTCGGGGAGAGCGGTACCTAGACTCGCCGCATGGATGGGTTGAGCGAGCGGGAGGTGCTCGAGCGTCTGGCGGAGCTGCAGGGCATCGCTCGCGAGTATGCCGACATCTGGGGACACCGCCATTCGACCTCCCTCGAGACCACGCGCGCCATCCTCGCCGCCATGGGGCTCCGCGTCGGCACCGCGGCGGAGGCGCAGGCCGAACTAGAGGCCCGAGAAGCCGCGCCGTGGCTGAGACCCTGCGACCCGGTGCTCGTCCACCGGCGCGGCGCGGGCGGCCCGCGCTGGTCGTTCCGCCTGCCGGCGGAAGAGGACGAGGCTCCGTCGTTCCGGCTTCGCTGGGAGATCTGGGACGAGGCCGGGCGCTGCTGCCGGGAGCGGGAGGAGGGACCGGGGCTGAAGCCGGTGGAGGGCCGGGTGGTGGGCGGCCGCCGGTATCTGCGGTTCGAGCTGCCGCTGCCGGAGGATCTGGAGGTCGGCTACTACGATGTAAAGGCCTACGGGCTGACCCGGTCCCGCTTCGTGGAGGGCGAACTGCGGCTAATCGTCGTGCCCGTGCGGTGCTACGAGCCTCCCGCGTGCGGGGCTGGAAGCGAGCCCGGAGGCGACAAGGATCGGCGGATCTGGGGGCTGGCCCTCCAGGTCTATGCGCTCCGATCGGACCGCAGCTGGGGCGTCGGGGACTTCCGGGACCTAGCCGAGGTGCTCGACTGGGCCGCCGGCGAGCTGGGCGCCGGCGTCATCGGCGTGAATCCGCTCCATGCGCTGAGAAACGCGCGTCCCTACCACATCAGCCCCTATTCGCCGGACAGCCGCCTCTACCTGAACGCGCTCTACGTGGATGTGGAGGGCCTCCCCGAGTTCGGCGACTCCGCGGCCGCGCAGCGAGTGGTGCGGGACCCTGAATTCCAGACCCGGCTGGCGCGCGCCCGCCAGGGCGACACCGTGGACTATGACGGGGTCTGGGCTGCCAAGCTCGCCGCGCTGG
>CAZTUO010000121.1:0-3310 GCA_964616355.1 uncultured Nitrospira sp. | reverse complement strand
ACGTTTCAGGCGCGGCATCTCCGGGTCGTCGGTCGGGACCTGGAAGCCCTGACGGAGCGGGGACGGGCGTTCCTCCGGTTCGTCCAGGACGGCGGCATGCTGCTCGAGGCCTTTGCGGTCTTCCAGGCGCTTGCCGAGGAGTTCCGGCGTCGTCAGCCACCCCTGTGGAGCTGGCGCGACTGGCCCGAGCCCTACCGGCGCCCGGACTCACCGGAGGTCCGCGCGTTCCGGGCCGAGCAGGCCGAGCGGGTGCGGTTCTTTCAGTATCTCCAGTGGGTGGCCTTCGAGCAGCTCGCCGGGGTTGCCGAGCGGGCCCGCGCGCGGGGCATGGCGATTGGCCTGTACCAGGATCTTGCCCTAGCGGGCGACCGTTCCGGGAGCGAGGCCTGGATCTTCCAGGACGTCCTGGCACTGAACGCGAGCTGCGGAGCCCCTCCCGATTCCTTCTCCCCCGAAGGGCAGAACTGGGGGGTGCCGCCTGTAGACCCGCATCGCTTGCGCGCCAGCGGGTACCGGATGTTCATCGAGCTGGTGCGGAGGAACGTCGCGTACGGGGGCGCGCTGCGGCTCGATCACGTGATGTCGCTCTTCCGGCTCTTCTGGATTCCGGAGGGCCTGCCCGCGTCGGCCGGAACCTATGTCTGCTATCCCGCCGAGGATCTGCTGGGCATCCTCGCGCTGGAGAGCCTGCGGCATCGCACGCTCGTCATCGGCGAGGATCTGGGGACCGTGCCGGACTGGGTGCGCGACCGGCTGGCCGCCGCCAACGTCCTCTCCTACCGCGTGTTCTACTTCGAGCGCGAGCCCGACGGACGGTGGAAGGCGCCCGCGGCCTATCCGGCCCAGGCCGCCGCCGTCGTCACGACGCATGACCTCCCGACGCTCGCTGGGTACTGGAGTGGCCGCGACATCGAAGAGCGGTTCCGGCTGGGGCTCCTGCCCGATGAGCGGGCGCGGGCGTCGGCCTGGGATGAGCGCCGCCGCGACCGCGCGCGGATTCTCGAAGCCTTGAAGGCCGAGGGTTTGCTGCCCGACGGACTTCCGGACGACGCGGATGCTGTCCCGGAGATGACGCCGGATCTCTGCCAGGCCATCCACCTGTTCCTCGCCCGCACGCCGGCCCGGGTCATGCTGGCCGCGCTCGAGGACGTGATCGGGGCGTACGAGCAGGTCAACCTGCCGGGCACCGTGGACGCCCACCCGAACTGGTCGAGGAAATACGCCTTGTCCGTGGAGGAACTGCGCGCCGATCCGAGACCCCGAGCGCTCGCGCAGGCGTTGCGGGCGCTTCGGCCTTGGGCGCAAGGGCGGGGGAGGGCGGCGGCGGACGCCTGCCGATGAGACTGCGGGACCTGTTCAGACGAAGGGCGCCACGCGCCGCGCGCCGGGCCAGTTGGAATCCCTGGGTGGTCGGCGTGTCGGCCTCGCTGTTCCTGCTCATCGTGGGCATCGAGACGGTGAGCCCGGCGAACGTGGTCGGTGCCTACGGCTTCGTGCTCCCCATCTTGCTGATCGCCACGGCCCGCAACCGCCGGCTCATGGTGCTGACCGTGGCGCTCTGCGTGATCGCGACCTACGCCGGGCTCTTCGCACCCACCAAGCCGGGCCGGTTCGTCTCCGCCGTCATCAACCGGACCGTCGTGGTCTGCGTGCTGATCGGGGTTGCCTACTTCGCGATGACCCGGGAGGAGCGCAAGGCACGGGAGGAGGCGGCGCGCGCGGCGCTCGCGCTGCAAACCGAGCAGCTCCTGCGGGCGCACGCCCAGCTCGCGGAGATCAAGGATGCGCTGAACCGCTCGGAGCGACTGGCCGCCATGGGGCAGCTCGTGGCCTCGGTCGCGCACGAGGTCGGCACGCCCCTGCACTCGATCGCCTGGCACGTACAGGCGCTGGGCGAGGAGGAGGGGCTCACGCCCGCGATGCGCAAGCGCATTGACATCATCGACTCCCAGATTAGCCGCGTCGTGCGAATCATCGAAGATCTTCTCTCCTCGACCCGGCAGCGGCAACCGGCCTTCTCGCGCCTCGCGGCCGACCAGCTCGTCCAGCAGGTCGTGGCGCTGATGG
This sequence comes from uncultured Nitrospira sp., assembly GCA_964616355.1. GTDB lineage: Bacteria > Nitrospirota > Nitrospiria > Nitrospirales > Nitrospiraceae > CAZTUO01. The sequence continues at coordinate 1,243 of CAZTUO010000121.1, read as the reverse complement.
GCCCGTCCTTTGAGGGTAAGGGAGTGGCGCTGAAGACGGAGGTGGGCGCCGCGGGCCTTGCCCTCTGGGGCGACGAAGCGCAGCTTCAGCAGGTGCTCGTCAACCTGATGGCGAACGCGCTGGCCGCCACCGCATCGGGCGGGGAGGTGGTGATCGCCGTCGGCCAGCGGGCGGCCACCCCGTCGGAAATCGAAGCGCGCCGCCGGGCGGGCGAGCCGCCGGTCGAGCGCATGGTCACCCTGACCGTCCGCGACACGGGGATCGGCATGTCGGAGGAGCATCGGAGGCGAGCGGTCGAGCCGTTCTTCACGACCAAGGCCGTCGGCGACGGGACGGGCCTGGGCCTGTACCTGAGCCGGCAGATCGTGGCCGCGCACGGCGGTTCGCTCACCATCGAGAGCGAGCTGGGCAAGGGGACGACGGTCGTGATCGCGCTCCCGAGCTGTGCCGCGGAGGAGGCGCCGGCCAGGGCTTGACGACATGACGGACACCGAGTTTCAGATCCTGGTGGTGGACGACGACGCCGTGGCGCGCGACCTCCTCGTGGAGGCCCTGCGCAAGGAAGGCTACCACGTCGAGGCGGTCGGCAGCGGGGAGGAGGCCATCGAGCGCGGGCACCAGCGACGCTTCGATCTGGTCCTGACGGACATCCGCATGGGTGCGGTGGACGGGTATGCCGTGCTCCGCGAGTTCAAGCAGCTCAGCCCGGACACCCCGATCGTGCTCCTGACCGCCTTCGGCTCTATGGACGGGGCCATCGAGGCGATCAAGCAGGGCGCCTACGACTACCTGGCCAAGCCCTTCAAGAAGGAGGAGATCAAGCTCGTCGTCCGGCGAAGCCTGGAGCACAGCCGCCTGGTTCGCGAGAACGCCCGGTTCCGGGAGGAGCTGCGGGAGCGCCAGGAGCGCTCGCCGCTCGTCGGCAGCAGCCCGCCCATGCTCGAGGTCTACAAGCTGGTGGCGCGCGTGTCGGCCAGCAAGAGCACGGTCCTCCTCGAGGGGGAGAGCGGCACCGGCAAGGAGCTGGTCGCGCGCGCCATCCATTCCAACAGCCCGAGGCACGACCGCCCGTTCGTCGCGGTCAACTGCGCGGCGTTGCCGGACAGCCTGCTGGAATCGGAGCTGTTCGGCCACGAGCGGGGTGCGTTCACGGGCGCGACCGGCGCGAAACTGGGGCTGTTCGAGACGGCCCACCTTGGGACGATCTTCCTCGACGAGATCGGGGACATCAGCCCCGCGCTCC
>CAZTUO010000120.1:0-9367 GCA_964616355.1 uncultured Nitrospira sp. | reverse complement strand
GGCTCTTCTGGCACGTCAACGAGATCATGCGCGACAATTCCCCCTGGGCTTACACCCACACCGTGGGGTTTGCGGCGAACATGATCTCCTTCAACGTGCTCTTCTTCTGGTTGAGCATTCTGTTCGTTTTCTGGCTCGGGACGCTCGGTGTGAAGAAGGTGCCGGTGGAAGCGAAGGTGCCGGTGCCTGGTACCGCCCCGCAGCCCGTCACCGGACACTGATCTCACTCAAAGTCTCATAAGGAACACGGCATGCTGCGTCCACGGGGGGTCGCCCCCGTGGACGCAGTCCTAAGGAGGGTTCACACGTGGCGGAGTTACTGGGGACTGCACTGGACATGGGCTGGCCGGTCCTGGTCTTTCTGGCCTGCCTTCTGGTCTATTTTCAAGTCGGTATCAAAGACCCCGAGAAGAAAAAGCGGGCCTCATTCAAGACCTTCATCGGCATGATCGCAACCGTGATGGTCTTCATTGCCATTGCCAACTACAAGCTCAACTTCTTCGGTAACTCCCGTCTTCTGCCGATCTCCCTCGTCATGATCACTGCGCTGACCTTCATGATGGCCCTCTACTTCTCGAACATCAGCGCGTTGTTGAAGATCGGCGGCTTCATGTTCTTCGTGGCGGCTGCGCTCTCGGGCTACGGGAACTGGCTGCCTCAAGTGGAAGGAGGCTTTCCGCCGCCAGAGGTGAAGCTTGACTTTGCGTCCATGAGTCCCCAGCAGTTGGCCGACGAGGGGGAGAAGATCATCTTCGGCGGGATCGGTCAGAGCAAAGTGCAAGGTGCCATCGGCAAGGGGCAGTGCCCTCTCTGTCACGGCTTTAACGAGGGCTTCCTGAGTGAGCGGGCCCCGAACCTGTTTGGGATTCCGGACCGGGCCAAGCAACGGCTCGAGGATCCTCGCTACCACAAGGGAAAGCCGCAGGAGCGGGATACGGTCCAGAAGGAATCCTTCCCCGGGGCCGGGACGGCGGAGACGGGGCAGGAGTATATCGCGGAGTCTCATTCCTGCCCGAGCTGCTATGTCGTCGCTGGCTTTGGCGTCAAGGGCTCCAACGACCGCGAAAGCCCCATGCCGCCGATTCACAAGCCGCCGATCTCGTTGACCCTCGGTGAGCTGGCTGCAGTCGACACCTGGCTCTATGTGCGGGAAGGCAAGGAGCCGCCGACCTACGAAGAGATCATCAAGGCGTACGAGAAGTTCATCCCCGAGGCTGATCGGCCAAAGCAGCAAGAGGAGAAGAAGGAAGGCGCTGCCGGAGGCGGCGGTGGGTTGCTGGCGGACGGAACCGAGCCCGTCGATCAGATCTTCGCCAAGGCCCAGTGCGTCGTCTGCCACACGATCCCCGGCATTCCTGGCGCCATGGGCACGGTCGGGCCCAAGCTGGTTGAGGGGACGAATGCGCCGCTGCGGATCAAGTCGCCAGATTACAAAGGCAACGCGAAGTCGGTGCGGGAGTACATCATGGAGTCCGTGGTCAGCCCAAGCACGTACGTTGTCAAGCCATTCCCCGACAACGTGATGCCGAAGGTCTTTGGACAGAAGCTAAGCGCGGGGGCCCTCAACAAGATCATTGATTATCTCTCGCAGTTGCAGGAGGGCAAGGAGCCTCCGAAGATCTCCTGAGGCGATACGACTTCATCGGGGCAAATGTCCTAGAACTAGAGGAGTAGGCATATGAATCTGGTAGGCGCCCTCATACTGGGCGGGATAGTGGCGGTCACGCTGGGCCTGATGGTGTTCGGTGTGCTGCCGGCGACCTCGCTTAAGCTTGTAGAAGGTTATATGCCCATGCAGATGCTCTTCGAGCTTGCCGTCTGCGTAGGCATTTTCGCCTTGGCTAGCTACCTGTTGAGGACCACTGGCATGAGGATTCCCCGCTTTTGGCAGGGAATTCTCTTCTGGGTCTTCATCGTCCTGTATCTGAAGTATCGGATCTACCCTCCGATTCCCTTCAGCGTCCGTGCCATCTACGGAACCGTTTCGATGGTCGCGATCTTCATGTGGATGTCGGCCAGCGAGGAGGACTGGAAAGCCTTCAAGCAGCCCATCCTCAATGTCCTTGACGCAAAGACCGGCTTCCACAAAGCGCTGCGCACCTTCTATCTCATCGCGATTCCGATTCTCCTCTGGGGCTTCTCCTACAACTCGTTCCTCCCGAACCTCGAAGAGCCGATCGAGCTCAGGACTGTGCATCCGGCGCCGCCGGCGAGCACTAAGGTTCACGGGAAGCTGTACACGCTCCAGACGGCCTACAATCCGTTCCGGGCGAACCTGGAAGGGAAGTTCGACGAGGAGTATGCGCGGAAGCTCATCGTCGAGCAGAGCATGGGACGCCTGATGCAGGATAAACCGGAGGCGAACCCGTGGAACCCCAACGCGCAGGGCTACATCAAGTACGTCCGTGAGGGCGGGGAGATTTTCTTCCAGAATTGTCACTTCTGCCACGGCGACAACCTGAACGGGCGGGGGTTGCACGCGTTTGCGTTCAACCCGATCCCGGCGAACTTCACAGACCCGGGGACGATCGCCCAGCTTCAAGAGACCTTCATCTTCTGGCGGGTGTCCAAGGGCGGCATCGGGCTTCCCCGTGAAGGGTTCCCCTGGGCCTCCGTGATGCCTCCGTGGGAGCAGCACCTGACCACAGACGAGATCTGGAAGGTCATTCTCTTTGAGTATTGGCACACCGGTTATTATCCGAGGACCTGGGATTAATCCCACATCTATCCGCAAGGGGTACACCAATGAGGGATCTTCGGTTCATCAGTCGACTGGTTCTGATGCTGGTCGCCGTCGTCGGGATCGCCCTGATCTCCGGCAGCGATACGGTCTGGACCTACGCTCAGGAAGGTGGTGGGGGCGATGGGCTGCCGCCTGGCTTCGCCAAGAAGGAACTGCCTGCGCCTCCGTCTGCCGAAATGATCGAGGCCGGCAAACGGGTTTACTTCACCAAGTGCGTCTGGTGCCACGGGGTAGATGGGGCGGGCGACGGACCAGCGGCAGATCGCCTCTGGCCGCGGCCGCGGAACTTCAACCAGGGCACGTTTAAGATCCGCCATACGGCGAGCGGCGAGCTGCCGCTCTTCGATGCGACCAAGCCGATCAAGGGGCAAAACGACCTGTTTGAGACCGTGACCCACGGGCTTCCCGGATCGGCTATGCCTTCATGGGAAGGGATCTTGACGGAGGAGCAGCGGCTGCAGGTCCTGTCGTTCGTAACGACGCAGCTCGTCAAGGATCGCAAGTTCGACGACAAGCAGACGGAGACTTACACGGTCCTGCAGCTCGACTCCATCAAGCCGGTCCCTCCTGATAAGGAGAGCTTGGAAAAAGGCAAACAGCTCATCGTGGATAAGAAGTGTATCGAGTGCCATGGCCTCGAGGGACGAGGGGATGGCAACGCGTTTAACCTCAAGGATGACTGGGGCTTCCCGATCCAGCCGGCGGACTGGCACAAATGCTGGAACTTTAGGGGCAGCCGGCAGGATCCCTATAACGTGCGGAACATCTTCCGGACGTTCTCCACGGGTATAAACGGGACGCCGATGCCGTCGTTCGCCGATAACACGACGATCGAGGAACGGTGGCACATTGCGAACTTCGTCCAATCGCTCTGCGAGCGGGACCAGAACGGCAACCCGCTGGAGATCGATCCCTTGACGGATAAGCCGAAGATCAACTTCGTCATTCGGTCGAAGCCGATTGAAGGGGAGATTCCGGACGATCCGGCGAGCGAGATCTGGCAGACCGCCATCCGGCGCTACGTCGCGATGGGCGGGCAGATCACCCACAAGCCCAGGAATTTCGTCAACCGGATTGACGATATCTGGGTGCGCTCGGTGTACAACAACGAGAACATTGCCTTCATGTTCCAGTGGGATGACCGCTCGAAGAGTGTGCATGAAGGCGAGTTGCCCTTCCAGCCGACGGAGGTGAACCTCGACGCCTACGGGATCGAGGAGCAGCCTCCCAAGACTGGCGAAGAAGGCTCGATCGCGGCGATGCAAAATAAGTACACAGTTTACAACGACGCGATCGCGATCGAGTTTCCGATCAAGTGGCAGGAGCTGCCTCCACCGGAGAAGCCTCGGTATCTCTGGGGGGACGACAAGTATCCTGTGGATATCACGAAGTGGGAAGCGGACGGCTCCCTGCGCACCTTCAAGGGAACCGGCTGGGACCAGGACTTCGAGGAGCGGGACTTCGCCGAGAAGATGAAGGTCCTGAAGGCCGAATGGAAGAACGGCCAGTGGACCGTCATCATCCAGCGGCCGCTCAAGGGGGACTACGAGGAAGACACTTACTTCGAGATGGGCAAATACATCCCGACCGTCTTCTTCGCCTGGGACGGGCACAATGGAGATGTGGGCCGCAAGATGGCAGTGTCCGCCTTCTACTACACGATCTTGGAGCCGCCGATTCCGAAGGAGACGTACATCTACCCGACGCTGATCGCCGTGGGGATCGTCATCATCGAGGGCTGGATTCTCACGAGGCGGGCGAACAAGCGGAAGGGCAAGACGTTCTAAAAGGCTTCTCCGGCACGGTCAAGGAATATAAGGGGGGGTGGGGGAATCCCACCCCCTCTTTTTGTTTCGGCGCAGGGGCAGATCATGTCTGCACGTGGTCATCCTCGGATAGAAGGCGTCAGCGCTGTGCTGGTCGCAGGCGGCAAGAGTCGTCGGATGGGCGTGGACAAGCGCTTCATCGAGCTGGACGGGCGGACGCTTATTGAGCGAGTCTACGACGTCCTGGCGGGACTCTTCCCGGAGATCCTCGTCGTTGCCGCCGAGCCCGTGCCGAAGCTGACCGAGCTGGGCTACTGGGTCGTCTACGATCTGATCCCAGACTGCGCCACGCTCGGCGGACTGTACACGGGGCTGATGCACGCCACCCACAAGCGCGTGTTCGCGGTGGGCTGCGACGCTCCCTTCCTCAGCCGCACAGTGGTCGCTCAGATGGTGGGCCTGGACCCGGAGGCGGATGTCGTCATGGCCAGGCTGGCCGGGAGGCTGCAGCCGATGCACGCGGTCTATTCGAAGGCCTGCCTTCCCTTGTTAGACCAGATGGTCAGGGCGAGGAACCTCAAGCTCCAGCAGATTGTCTCCGCTCCGGGCATCCGGGTGCGAATCGTCACGGAGCAGGAGCTGGTCGCACTTGACCGGGATCTCCTTTCCTTCCTGAATGTGAACACCCCGGCGGACCTTGAGTTTGCAAAAAAGCTGATCGGCTGGAGCCAGACGCGCGAGGAGTCCACGTGACCCCGTCGCCTCGCACGATTCTCGTCATTCATCCGGGCAGCCTCGGGGATGTGATCCTCTCTGTGCCGGCGATTCGGGCGCTCAGGTGCGCGCTGGCCGACCATCAGGTTGCGCTCGTGGCTGGCGTCGAGGTCGGCAGGCTGCTGCAAACTTGCCGCGAGGTGGACGTGGCCATGCCGATCGAGGGCGGGAGCTTGGCCGCCCTCTTGGCGGGGCCGGAGCGGGTGGGCGCAGCCCTTCGCGACTGGCTCAACCGATGCGACGTGGCGATTGCGTGGCTGGTGGATCGTGAGGGGAGGTTAACGGCCTCGCTGCAGGCCCTGGGGGTACCCACCGTGATCGCCTCCTCGCCTTCGCAACGAGGTAAACTGGGCGGTCACCAGGCAGACCGGTTCCTGGAAACTGTGGCCGCATTAGCCCCAACCCCCTCCCCACCCAAGGGATGGACCCTCGAGATTCCCGCGGGGATCCTCGCGGCGACTCAGCCACTGCTCCGGGCGACGCTCCAGGGTGAAACTGGCCCTGTGGTGGCTGTCCATCCCGGGAGCGGCAGTCGGCACAAATGCGTGAGTCCGGATTTCCTTGCCGGAATAGTCATCCGACTCCAAGAGGACGGGGCGAGGCCGGTGCTCATCGCCGGGCCGGCTGACGCGGAGATGGTCAGGGCGGTCCTGGGAAGCCTGCCGAAGCCGGTTCCGGCGTTGGGCGGGTTGGATCTCGTGACCGTAGCGGGAGCCCTGGCTCAGGTTGGCCTGTTCGTCGGACACGACTCAGGGTTAACGCACGTCGCGGCGGCTCTCGGCGTCCCGACCGTGGCGCTCTTCGGGCCGACTGACCCAGGCCGATGGAGGCCGCTAGGTCCCTACGTGAGAGTCTTGAGAGGAGCTCCGTGCCAGTGTGCAACATGGGGCCGCGTGTCGCGTTGTTCGGAGAAGCCCTGTCTGGCAATCCCGGCGGACGAACTCGTCACGCTCTGCCGGGCGCTGCTCGGCCTTGACGCGAAACCGTCGGCGCCCTGCGAACGGACGGGAGATTCTTGTCATGCCCGGTAAGCTGTGCTATGGTTATTGGCTCTTTTTTGCTGAGTCGGAGCGGGGTTAGAAAGGTTCTGTGTCGCAGGACATCGTTCGAGAGAAGGTCCTCGGAGCCATCCGGCATGCTCTCCAGCAGGCCAGGCACAAGGGATTGTTGCAGACCGATCCCCCCGCCACCTTGACGCTCGACCCTCCCAAGCGTCCCGAGTGGGGCGACTTGTCCACGACCGTAGCCATGAGCCTGGCGGCGTCCGAGCGGCGCTCCCCGCAGGACGTGGCGGAGATCATCCTGGCCAACTTGGAGCAGCGGGAGCTGCTGTTCGAGCGGGTCGAGATCGCCCGACCGGGCTTCCTGAACATGACCGTTCGGCGGGAGCTGTGGCTTCAGGTGCTCACCGAGATCGAGACCCGGGGGAGGAGCTACGGGCGGAGCGACCTCGGAGCCGGCCGGCGGGTGTTGGTGGAATACGTGAGTGCCAATCCTACCGGCCCTCTGCACGTCGGGCACGGGCGAGGCGCCGCCGTCGGGCAAGCCATCGCTAACCTGCTCGACGCCACGGGCTACGAGGTCGTTCGTGAATACTACATCAACGACGCTGGCCGGCAGATGAAGCTGCTGGGAGAATCGGTCCTGGCCCGCTACCACCACCTGCACGGCCGCGACGCACCGTTTCCGGAAGACGGCTACCGAGGCGCGTACATCGAGGCGCTGGCCGCGCGCCTGCGCGACCGCGTGGGGGACACCCTTCTCGACCTGCCAGCCGGAGAGGCAGAAGCCACGTGCAGAGACCTGGCGTACCAGGAGCTGCTCGAACTCATCCGGGAGGACCTACGGGCCTTCGGAATCGAGTTCGACTCGTGGTTCAGCGAGGCGTCCCTGCTCGCCTCCGGAGCGGTCGAGCAGGTGTTCGATGAGCTGGCGAAGAAAGATTTCCTGTTCGAGCAGGACGGCGCCCTCTGGTTCAGGTCTTCCGCGTTCGGAGATGAGAAGGACCGGGTCGTACGGAAGAAGGATGGCGACTACACTTATCTGGCCTCCGACATCGCCTATCACCGGGACAAGCTTCGCCGTGGCTTCGACCTGCTCATTGATGTCTGGGGCGCGGACCATCACGGCTATATTCCGAGGATGCAGGCCGTCGTGCAGGCCTACGGCTATCCGAAGGACCGGTTGCGCGTCGTCCTGGTCCAGATGGTCAATTTGCTGCGGGAAGGCCGCAAGGCCGAGATGTCGAAACGGGCGGGCGAGTTCGTCACGCTGCGCGAGGTCATCGAAGAGGTCGGCGCAGACGCGGGTAAGTTCTTTTTTCTCATGCGGCGCGCGGACACCCATCTGGATTTCGATATCGAGCTAGCCAAGCAGCGGTCCGCGGAGAACCCGGTCTACTACGTGCAGTACGCGCACGCGCGAATCTCCAGCCTCTTCCGGGTTGCCGAGGACCGGGGCCTGAGAATCCCCAAACCGAGTGAGGCCGCGCTCACGGTGCTCAGGGATCCGGACGAGTTGGCGCTCATCCGAAAGCTCTCGGAGTATCCCTCGGTGGTGCAGGGCAGCGCGGCGGCCCTGGAGCCGCACCGCCTGACCTTCTATCTCCAGGAGCTGGCGAGCCTCCTCCATACCTTCTATTACCGCCACCGGATCCTGCCACCTGTGGCCGGGGTGGAAGACTGGGAGGGGGAGCCGCTCGGCGGAGGTTCCGGGGCCGCGAGCGCCTGCCATCGCGAGCTGCTGACCACCGAGATCACCGCGGCGCGGCTGGCACTCATGGTGGCCGTACGGCAGGTGCTGCGGAACGCGTTGGAGATTCTGGGCGTGTCAGCCCCGGACCGGATGTAGCCGGCTGTCGAGAGGGAAAAGGCCTTATGGTGGAATTTTCCGTCCGCTGCACCGACCTTGGAGGCCGCGCGCGCCGCGGCGCGCTGAAGACGCCCCGCGGGACCATCGAGACGCCCTGCTTCATACCGGTCGGGTCGCTCGGCGCGGTCAAGGGGATCGGCCCGGACGACCTCCAAGCGCTCGGGTACGGGCTGATCCTCAACAACGCCTATCATCTGTACCTCCGTCCGGGCCACGAGGTCGTGGCGCAGCTGGGCGGGCTTCACGCGTTCACCGGCTGGCCAGGAGCGATCCTGACCGACAGTGGGGGATTCCAGGTGTTCAGCCTGGCGAAGCTCTGCCGGGTCACCGATGACGGGGTGACGTTCTCGTCGCACATTGACGGGTCGTCCCACCACATCACCCCGGAACGCGCCATCGAGATCCAGGAAGCGCTCGGCGCTGACATCATCATGGCCTTCGACGAGTGCGTGGCGCTGCCCGCCCCGCGCGAGCGGGTCCGGGGCGCGACACTGCGAACGAACGCCTGGGCCCGGCGGTGCCAGGACGCTCGACAGAGGACCGACCAGGCGCTGTTCGGCATCGTGCAGGGGGGAACCGATCCTGACTTGCGGGTCCAGGCTGCCCGCGACCTCGTCTCGCTGGGATTCGACGGCTACGCGATCGGCGGGCTCTCGGTTGGGGAAGAGGCGTTGGTGCGCCATCACATCGTGGAGGCGACAGTCCCGGAGCTACCGGCAGAGCGGCCCCGGTACCTGATGGGCGTCGGGATGCCGGAGGATCGAGCCCAGCAGCTGGTCGGCCCGATCGGCGTCGCCGCCGGTCATGTAGTCCTGAACCAAGGAAGCGAGATCGGGTGGCGGCGGTGTGAAGGACCCGTCGGTAGCGTGGGCGAACGAGCCAAACGTCAACAGGAAGCTCGTGGCGGCAGGTCCGACAAGGTCGACCCATGAACGGCGGGGAGACATGACAGGTTCTCACATGTTGCGAACGTCGCCCTGAACCAGCATATCATCCCCGATCTTTCGGATGCGGAGCCGTTCCAGAGCCACGGCGTCTTCCAGGCGCGTCGGCGAAAGCCCACCGATCAGGCCGATCGCATTTCGGCCTCCCAGCAAGCGGGGAGCCACGTACAGCATCACACGATCGACGAGGCCGGCCCGCAGCGCCGAGGCGTTCAACTCGCTGCCCCCTTCCAGCAACAGGCTGGTGATCCCCCGTCTCGCCAGAGCGG
>CAZTUO010000119.1:0-9387 GCA_964616355.1 uncultured Nitrospira sp. | reverse complement strand
TGCTTCTGCATGGCGGTGCCTCCTTTCTTGGCCGGGCCTCGGCCCGGTGGGTTTTACCACCCGAAAGGTTGCCACCGCCTTTTTCCTATTTCCACACTTTTTGATCATACCTCATCAAAAGAAATCCGCGCGCCTCACGGATTGTGCCACATCGCGCCGTCGTAGGACGGATTGAACTGGTGCGTGAGCTTCACGACGTCGCCGTCCTGCACCTTCGAGTCCTGCGTGCCGACCTTCCGGTTCACGGTCACCAGCAGCTCCCCCTTCTCCAGGAAGGCCATTAGCGGACCGAGCCGATCCGCATGGGTCTGCAACAAGCCCTTGACCGTTGTCGGGCCCGCCACCTCCAGCCGGTATTCGGACTCGTCCAGGCTCTGCCTCAGCGTTTCGCCGAAGAGCATCACGGTCACCATCGTGCCCTCTCCGCTACCGAAGACTCCACAGGTTTCCCCAGCAGGCGGCTAACGGGAGCGTTCTGAGACGGTCGGCTCCCGGTGACACCGGAAGCAGTCCGGCCGCTTCGGGTGCCGCCCCGGCAGCGGCCGGCTGCCAGACGCCGCATGGCAGCGCACGCACTCCTTCTCGGACGCGACGGCTCGGTGCTCCGAGGTGTCCGGAACGGGCGGATTCTGGTCCCGGGGAGACGGGAGCATGGACACGAACAGGATCACCAGCCCCGCGCCCAGGACATAGAGGAGATCCGCCTTACGAACGGTCATGTGCCCCCGGCCCGACCTCGTCGGCATCGCGGAGGAGCTGCGCGATGTGCTTGACTTCCACAGCCCCCTTCAAGCGGTCGTTGAGCTGGATCATGCAGGCCGGACAGCTCGTCGCGACGACGTCCGCGCCGCTCTCCTCGATCGCCCGCCGCTTCCGCTCGAAGATCCGCCCCGAGGTCTCGTAGTCCTTCAGGATGTAGGTTCCGGCGCCGCCCGCGCAGCGATCGGCGTCCTGCATCTCGACGAACTCCATGTCCGGCAGCGAGGCCAGGAGCTGACGCGGCTGCCGCGTGACCCCAGCCGCGCGGAGGTGGCAGGATGAATGGTACGTCACCTTGCGCCGGCGGCCCTGGCCCTGCGCCGGGCCGGGCGGCTCCTGTCTCTCGGCCACGAACTCGGTGATGTGCTTGACGCGCGGGGCGAGCTGGCGGGCCGCGTCTTCCTCGGGCTGCCCGGCGAACAAGGCGGGATAGTCCTTGAGCATCAAGGTGCACGACGCGCAGCCCGTGACGACCGTCTCGTAGGGCGCCAGGGACCGGAGGTTGAACCGGGCGCTCGCTTTGGCCAACTCCCGATGACCGTAGGTCTCGATCGGCGTGCCCGAGCAGCGTTGCGGCGGGAGATCCGGTTCGACGCCGTGTCGCCGGAGGAGAGCAATCACGGCGTCCCCCACCCCGTCGTCCAGGTAGTTGGCCGCGCACCCGTGAAAGTACGCGACCCGGCTGCGCGTCGCCCCGTCCGGCGGCACCAACCCGGGATACCGCTCCCTGAGCAGGCGCCGGGCGAGCCGCGGGAGGACCATCTCGCGCGGCAGCCGTGCCGTCTCGGCAATGCCCCGGAACAACGGCCGAGTCAGCCACTCCAGCCAGGCCCGCGGCCGCGGCCGGTCCCACAGCGGCTGCGTCGCCGCGGCGAGCTTGACCAACGGCTCGAACAGCCAGCGGCGGGCATGCAGCGCGAAGAGGAGGCCCGCCGCCCGATTCGGGTGCTCGGCCCGCCGCCGCAGGATCAGCTCGGCGACGTCCACGCCCGCGGGGCAGATCGTCCGGCACGACTTGCAATTGAGGCAGGCCTCCACAACCCGCTTGGAGTTCAGATAGCTGTACTCCCGGGCCGTGACGATCTCGAACCAGCCCCGCGAGCTCATGTCTTCGGATTGGAACACGTCGTACACCGGGCAGACCGCATTGCACTTCGCGCAGGTCGCGCAGGGTTTCGCCAACCTGACGTAATCAATGTGATCCGTGAACGGCCGATCGCTCAGCTTCACGCCCGGGTTCAGCACGCCGCTGGGGTCGAGGCTCCGCTTGACCTCGACGAAGAGCGCGTACAGCTCCTCGCCGAACATCCGGCGGACGAACTCCGCCCGTACTCGGCCGTCCCCGTGCTCGCCGCAGATCGAGCCTCCGAAGCGCGTCAAGACCGTGTCGTGGATCTCCCGATAGCCTTCCACCATCCGGGCGAAGTCCTCCGGATCGTTCAGATCGAGGAGCGGCACGATGTGCGCGTTGCCGTTGCCGATGTGGCCGAAGACCGCTACCGGCACCTGCTGATTCCGGAAAAATCCCTCGAGGTACCGGATGAGCTCGCTGATGCGCTCCGCGCGCACCACCACGTCGTCCACGTAGTTGATCGGCTTCTTCTTGCGGTCATAGCGATACAGGGTGGGATACAAGGCTTTCCGCGCTTTCCACAGAGCCTCCCGCTGCTCCCGCTCGAACGCGATCACCGGATCGGCCGAGAGCCGGAATCGCCGGCCGATGGCGGCAACGCGCCCCGCTTGCTCGCGGATCGCGGCACCCGTCGGCGCCTCGTCCAGCTCCACCAGCAGGGTCGCGGCCGCGTCGGACGGGACGCCATCATGGTCGGCGACCTGCTCTTCGCGCGTGCCGCGTCGACGGTCGCGGCCGCGTCGGACGGGATGCCGTGCCGGTCCCGTCCGATCAGGTCCAACGTGTTGGCGTCCATGACTTCCAGGGCGCTCGGCTCCAGTGCTAGGAGAGAGGGCACCGCCTCGCCCACGTCTTCGAGATGACGGAAATGGATGAGCGCGGTCGCGCTCGCCCGTGGCCGCTCCACGAGGCGAAGCGTCGCCTCGCTGATGACGCCCAGCGTCCCTTCGCTGCCGATGAATAGTTTCGGGAGATCGAAGAGCCCCTGCTCGAGCCCGTCCACGAGGCCGAACAGGTTGTACCCAGAGCTGTTCTTGGTGACGGTCGGCCGCTTTGCCCGAATCAGGTCGCGGTGCTCCTGGACCAGCCTCAGCACGGTCCGCAACGCCGGGCGGGCGGTCAGCAACCCATCCAGTGCAGGATCGCCGAGCCCGTAGCGCTTCGCCTCCACCCAGCTCTCGTCGGCCAGGCAGACCCGCAGCGCGTGCACGTTGTCTTGACCGAGCCGTACCGGAGCGTGTGCGGGCCGGAAGAGTTGTTGGCAAGCATCCCTCCCAGCTTGCACATGTCCCCGCTGGAAGGATCGGGGCCGAACAGCAATCCGGCGCCAGCCAGCCGCTTGTTCAGCTCGGCGAACACGAGGCCGGGTTGCACCCGGGCCCAGCGCTCGTCCCGATTCACCTCCAGGATGCGGTTCATTCGCGAGATGTCCAGGATGATCCCGGGCCCGATGGCGGATCCCGTCAGGTTGGTCCCGGCCGCCCGCGGGGTCAGCGGCACGCCGGAGCGCGCCGCGTAGGCGACCGTCGCGGCAATGTCCTGCTCGGTCTCCGCGAGCACGACCGCTTGCGGCACGATCCGGTACAGGCTCGCATCCACCGCGTAGGCGGTGCGGCTCGCCTCGTCGTCCAGCACCTTGTGGACGCCGAGTGCGCGGCGGAGATCCGAGGCGACTGCGCGCCGTTTCTCAGGGAGGAGCAACTCCATCGCTGGCCTCTACGCGCTTGACGCCATTGTAGTCGGACGAGTGCGGGAGGAACAAGGGCGGGCTGTGGCCGGTGGCACAGGCGCGGCGCGAGCGCGGGGCTCAGGCGCGCTCGACCGGTTCGGGGGACAGATACTCCAGCTCGCCGTCCGCGGGGACCGCCTGGCCCCGCCCGCCGTCGGTGGCCGTCGCGTCGTCGTCTGGGCCGCTCTCCTGCGTCCCGCTGATCCGCAGGGGATCTTCGCCGATGGGCAGGTCGGTTTGCTCGGACTGGCCCAGTTCCTTGAACTCATGGAGCGGCGGCAACTCCGACAGATCGCGCAATCCGAAATGCTGGAGAAAATACTTGGTCGTGCCGTAGAGGATGGGACGGCCCGGCTCGTCCTTGCGGCCGACGATCCGGATGAGCTTCCGCTCCAGGAGGGTTCGCAGCACGCCGGACACCTCGACCCCGCGGATCTGCTCGATCTCAGCGCGCACGATCGGCTGCTTGTACGCGATGATGGCCAGGGATTCCAGGGCTGAGCGGGAGAGCTTGGGCGCCTGCTTGGCCCGCTCCAAGCGCTTCAGCCAGGGGGCAAGCTCTGGTCGCGTCACGAGCTGGTAGCCGCCGGCCAATTCAACCAGCTGGAGCCCTCGCCCCTCCTCGCGGTAGTCCTCCTGGAGCACCCGCACGGCCTCCTGGATGTCCGCCTTTGAGGCCCCCTCCAGGACGGACCGCAGCCGGTCCAGGCTCACCGGCTCGTGGGAAACGAACAGCACCGCCTCGACGATCGCCTTGAGCTCCTGAAGCGCCGGGGACTCCGGCTGCCTTGCTCCGTGTCCGTTCCGTGGGGCACCGTTCCCGTTAGCGGAGGCCTCCGGTTCGGACGGATCCGGCATGGCCGTGCTCGCCGCTCGCTCAAGTGTCTCGCTCATGGTCTCATCCTCCATGTTCCCAGGCTCGAACCCGCTCGAAGACCAGAGGCTGGCTCTCCCGCCAGTGTCAGCCTATGGTTCGACGGGCTCCACCGCGCACAAGGCCTCATCGGCCGACGGAGAGAAGGCCCGGGAGACCAGAATCGGGCCGAATAACTCCCCCTGGAAGACGCGAACCAAGCCAAGCCGGACCAATTCAAGCAGGGCCAGGAAGGTGACGATGATGCGCAGCCGTTGGGGCTGCCCCTCGAACAGCGCCTGGAACATCACGGCTTCCTTGCTGGACAGGACATCCAGGATGGCGCTCATCCGGTCGTTCACCGTCAGATTTTCCGGCAGGATCTCCAGCAACGGCCGGTTGGAAGTCCGCGCCAGGACGCTCTGGAGGGCGTCTACGAGATCGAACAGCGTCAGCTCCTCAAGGAGCGCCTCCTGCGAGCGGACAGGGCGCGGCTCAGGCCGCTCCCGCGCGTAGACCTGGCGCCAGACCCGCTCGCGTTCGTCAAGCAAGCTGGCGGCTTCTTTGAATCGCCTGTACTCGAGCAAGCGCCGTACCAATTCATCCCGGGGATCCAAAGTCTCCTCGTCATCCTCCGCGGTCTGGTCCGGCGGGAGCAGCATCCTCGACTTAATATGGAGAAGCGTCGCCGCCATGACCAAAAACTCGCCGGCGACCGCGAGGTTGAGCGACTTCATGACGCTCAAGTACTCGAGGTATTGCTGGGTGATCAGCGCGATTGGAATGTCGTAGATGTTCACTTCGTTTTTCTTAATGAGGTGCAGGAGCAGATCCAGCGGCCCCTCAAATTGCTCCAGCCGCACCTGGTAGGGGATCTCCAGTTGATCCATAGGCCTTCCCCGCTCCCGCCCCGGAAAAGTCCCTCACTTATACCACCCTATGGGGAGGGAAGCAAGGACAATTCAATATATTGTGGGACGCGACTCTATTGTCGCCTCATCATAAAGAGCAGGAGGACGACCGTGAAGGCGAACAGAGTGGCAGCGATCACATAGAGGACGCGGGGGTCCTGCAGCCCTCGAGGCGTGGTGGGCACCTGGCTAACCTTGGTCCGGGCGAAGTTTGGCTCAACCTCAAACATGACCTTGGAGAAATCATCCAGGGCCTGGAACTGGGCGTCGGAGAAATCCGCTCGCCCGCGAAACGTGGTCCGGCGGAAGTAGGCATCCTGCTCGAAGACCGTGAACAAGAAGAACGCTTCGCGCTCGAACAGCGCCTCGGAGAAATCGAGGATGCCCCGGAAGCGACTGCCGGAGAATCCCGCGCCCATTTTGAAGTAGGCTTGTGAGAAGCCGGCATCTTTGTCGAACGTCACTTCGAGAAACTCGGCTATGCCGTTAAAGCCGGCTCGTGTGAAGGTGACCGTTTCAGCGAACCGGGATCGGTGAAACCGCGAATGGATCCCGAGGGCGGTCTTCTCGAAGCGGACCGGCTGATCGAAGAGCGCCTGGATGAAAAACCCCTCGCGCAGGAAGACCGCCCCGGAGAAGTCCACGGGGCCCAGGAACGCCGTGAGCGACAGATCGAGCGGGCGCTCGAACGTCGTTCCGGTCATCACGACCGGCCCTTTAACGATCAGCAGGCCGCGCCTGAGATTCGTCGTCACGAGCCCGCGAATGACCGAGTCCCGGATGGAGATCGGGCCGTTGATGACCCGGACCTCCTCCGGTCGCTCACGCTGGAGCCGCTGCTGCAGGCGCAACGAGGGGACCACACCCAGGTCGGTGGTGGCGATCGGCGGAAGCTGGTCGAGGAGCAAGTCCCCAGTGACCACGACGCCGCGGAGGTCCACGCCTTTCCCGTCCCGGAGCGCCGCGAGCACATCCGAGGCCGGGACGGCCTGGGCGGCGCGTTCCTGGTCGGTGCAATCCTTGCCCAGATACCGCGTCAGGGTCCCGGCGTCGCGGGGCGGCGCGGGCTCCAGCACGCAGGTTCCAGCCGCCGGCCGAGACCAGAGGGGAAGCGTGAGCACAGCCAGCACGCAGCCCACCGCGAGCCGAGGAGCCCGGCCGCAGCCTGGTCGCAGTCTGATCACCATGCTCGGACTCTCTGCGGCTGGCTCATCCGCACAAGCAAGCCACGGGGGCGATCGCCTTTACAGGATGCGGGGAAGCTTCTACAATACATCCCGCGACTCCCTCCCCACAGGACCGACCCTGAAGATGGTCAGGTTGCTTTTCCTCCCATCTCTTTTGTTGCTTCTGGCCTCGGTCGCGACGCTCGTCTCTACGCCGTCCCGCGCGGCCAACGTGGTCGAGGTCCCAATCCTGGGAGCCATTCAAGCCAACGACCAGGGGGTCTTCACGGTCCTGGTTTTGAACTGGGACCGGCGCCCTGTCCCCGATCCCATCGAGCTGGCTTGGGGGAACCAGCGCTTGAGGATCCAGGGATCCGGACTGGACGCCCTGGGCCGCGCCTTCCGGTACGCCCTGAGCCGTGTCCCGGTTGCGCGCACCGGCACGATTTCGATTTACGGCGCCGCCTACGCGCCGGTCGACAGCGAGGGACCGAGCGCTGGCGCCGTGATGGCCGTCGGTTTCATCGCCGTGCTGAGAGGGGACGCGATCCGACGCGGGATCGCCTTGACCGGGACGCTCGACACCGGCGGACGAATTGGCCCCGTCAGCGCGATCCCGGACAAGATCCGGTCCGCGGCGCGGGAAGGCTATCGGACCGTCCTCATCCCCGAAGGGCAGTTCTTCGATCCCCAGTGGAACCTTCAGAGCCTCTCCCTGGAGCTGGATGTCACGGTCAAGGAGGTGGGCACGATCGAGGAAGCTTATGAGCTCATGACCGGCCAGCGGTTGTAAGCAGCCTGTTGCGAGCCTTTTCCCTGGAACGCGGGACCCACGCGGACCGGATCATCGGCCCCTCAGGCAAGGCCCCGTGTCCTTCCGGCGGCTGATCACCACGAGGCGCCGGGGGGTCACCGCGTGGGAAGCGAGCGCGGTGCTCCGCCCGTCACCCCCTAGGAGGGGTACTCGTCATCGTCGTTCGCCAATTCCTCGGGCTTGTCCAGATAGTCTTCGTCCTCTTCTTCCTCGTCAATAGACAGCTCGTCGTCGGCCATGTCCTCCGACATGTCATCCACCAGGTCCTCGTCTTCCGGAAGCCCGAGATCCTCTTCCAGCAGGTCCTCGGGCTTAACCTTCGGCTTGGTCTCAGCAGTCGACGCCACCTTGGATTCGGCTGCCGTCACGGGCTCCGAGCTTTCCGGCTTCTTCACCCTCTCCGCCGGTTGTTTGGGGGCCTTCTTGGCTGTCCGCCCGGCCACGCGTTTCTTGGAGGATGGCTTCCGGGATGCTTTCGACTTGCCCAGGGAGCGCGTGGGCTTGGCTCTCTTCTTGGCCATGACCTTTTTCTTAGGGGCGACCTTCGCCGCCTTCCGACCTTGTTTGGCCCTGCGCGAAGCCTTTGCTGAGGATTTGGCCTCCTGTTTCTTCGACTGTTTCCGCTTCTTCGCCATCGTCCTCCTCCCTGATGGATTCGTCCCGGGCGCAGCCTGAGGCCTCCACGGCGTCCCCATCTAGCACGAATCGGTCGCCTCTTGCAACCGGAAGAGTGAGGGTGACGCCAATCCTAACCGCAGGGGTGCCATGCGAAGGCAGGTGCGACCCGAAGCTGGGGCGGGAACGGCGCCGCTCTCTCAGGGCTCCACCCAGACGTTGACGTAGGCTGGCAAACTGTCGGCGCCACGGACCGTGTCGGGTCCTCGCATGTCCGTGACGCGCAACCGGAAGCGAAGCAGGCGCCGGCTCGACACCTTGGGCGCGACAAAGGTGGCCTTGGGGGAATCCTGGTCCAGCAGCGACACCTTGTGGCCCAGCACCTGCGTCCACTCGTACTTGAGGGGATCCCCGTCCGGATCCCGGCTGCGGAGGCCGTTGAGGACGACCTTGGTTCCCCCCTTGACGATCAGGTCTTCGCCGGCGTCGGCGATCGGAGACTGATTGGGATCGGCCTCTCCCTTCACGACCACATCAAGCCGGCCCTGTTTGCCGCGATTGGACACCGTGAGGTGGGCGCGCCCGTTGCCGACCACGCGTACGAGCCCGTCCGGATAGACCTGGACCACGCGCTCGTCCGATGAGTGATACGTGCTCCCCGCGGACGCTCCGCCGAGCCGGCGGGTCACGCCGTCCGCAAACGACCCGACGACGGGCAGCTCGAGGACCTTGCCGATGGTATCCAGTCGCCATGGCTTCTCCACCTCGAACTCGATCCCGACGAGCGGCACACCCGGATCCACCTGCACGATGACCTCGTCGAATTCGACCCTCCCCGCCAACCTGCCGCTGGACACTTCTCCGACCGCCAGCAGGCGCATCGCCCCAATCGCTTCCATGGGGACCTTGAGCGTTCCTCCATAAGGAGGCGACCCTGCCGCCGAGGCCACCAGCGCGGGCATGGCCTGCTGCAGGGGAGCCGGTTCCTCTCCCTGCCGGTACCAGTAATACTGGACCAGGCGCATCCCGACCTCTGTTCCGAGGTCAATTGCGACGGTCAGCTCCTGGCCAGACCGGAGCACGGCCCCCGCCGCAGGAGACGTGATCGTGAAGGCCCCGGCCGGCCCAGCCAGCACACCCATCAGCCCCAGCATCGCGGCCGCGCTGGACCCGAAGGCTGCCCAGCGCCTACACCGCCCCGAACCTGTTCCGCCAGTCACCACAGGACCTCGCTCCATGGTCGGACCCCGGGCAAGTATACCAGCGCTCCTTGGGCGATGCGAAGGTTCTCCGGACCTGCGCGCTTCGACCAGATCCGTCCCCACCTTGACTTCAAAGGAACGGGACTTACCTGCGAAGCTGACATGTCCAGTCGAAGGCCGGCCCGAATCCTTTTCCCCTCGGTAGG
>CAZTUO010000118.1:0-9488 GCA_964616355.1 uncultured Nitrospira sp. | reverse complement strand
CACCAGTTGGAAGCGGCCAGCCGAGCGAGCTTGGTGTGGCGGAGAGGGTGGGATTTGAACCCACGGTGCCGTTGCCAGCACACGTGCTCTCCAGGCACGCCGATTCGGCCACTCTCGCACCTCTCCGCGCTGGCTTCTCTTGCTCTGAAAGCGCCTCATCGTAGCACGCGGTCGGAGCGGCAGCAAGCGGAGTGTCGGGCCAACCCGGCGAACCTCTCTGGCCCAGGGCTTGACCTGGCGCGCCGGCCATGATCTTCTTGCGGGCATGACCGAGTCGGCTGGCCGCCTCTACTTCGCGTACGGCTCCAACATGGTGGAGGCCCAGATGGCGGAGCGCTGTCCTGGGGCCCGGCTCATCGGGCCGGGGACGCTTCGCGGCCACCGGTTTCTGATCAACAGTCACGGGTACGCGACGATCCAGCCGACCCCGTCCGCCGCGGTCCATGGGCTGCTCTGGAGGCTCACGCCCGCCGACGAGGCGCGCCTCGACCGCTATGAGGGCGTCCGGCCGGGACTGTACCGGAAGGTCAAGATGGAGATCAGCACACCCGGGGCACCGCCGGTGCGGGCGTTTCTTTACGTGGGTACCGACTCTCTGCCCGGTGCCCCGCGGCCCGGATACCTGGACGCGATCCTGGCGGCGGCCGAACGACACGGCCTGCCTGAGCCCTACCGCCGCGAGCTGGCGGCCTGGCTGAGCCCGGCGAGGGGCACGCCGGGGTCATGACTCAGGCGGGCCGGCCTGCCGCGTCGCGGGTCCCGCCGGCGCCGTGCGCATGGTCTGCTGGTCGACGGTTCGGTGAGCCGCCCCTAGAGCTGGCAGGCATTCTGCGTCAGGTCCCCCGCCACCGCGTCGCCCGGAACGGTCTCCAGAATCTTGTAGTGGCCGAGGCCCAACTCTTTCCCATAGGCCTGGCCGACGAGCACGTCCTGCACGTGCTGGTGGTCCCACGCCCGGAAGTAGGAGCGGCCCTCCTTGAGCCCGTCGAATTCATGGCCCTCGAGCGCCTTGATGAGCGCCGGGGCGTCGGTCGTCCCGGCGCGGCGGACCGCTTCCAGAATTTGGATCATCGCCGCGTAGCCGAGGTAGCAGCGTGACGTTGGCGTGTGGTGGTACTTGTCAATCACGCCCTGGACGAACCGGCGCGAGCCTTCCGTGTTGATCTTTGGGTCCCAGATGAGCCCCCAGATGCCTGCGTTGTTCGCGTAGCCCAACGGCCGACCGATCTGCTCGCCTCCGATCATGCCGCCCACCCCGATCTTGTCTTTCGCCAGTTCCAGCTTGGTGTAGGCCTTGAGTGCGTGGACCAGGTCCCAGCCGTACAGGTTCAGGATCACCGCGTCCGGCTTGGCGGCTTTCGCCGCCGCCAGGGCCTCCGTGAAGTCGGTCGTCCCGAACCGGGTGGTGGCGTTGCCGACTACGTCGCCGCCCTGGACCTTGAGGGCCTCGGTCATGGCTTGTAGCGCCGCCCGCCCATCCACCGTGTCCGCGGTGACCAGGTACCAGCGCTTTCCATAGGCCTTGATGAGCTGCGGGGCGACTGCCCGGGCCATCATGCGGGCGTTCGGCATGAACACGAACGTGTGGCTGTTGCACCGCGCGCCGGTCAACTCCGGGATGTGGGCGCAGGTGACCATGAAGAGCCGGTTTGCCTTCTTGGCGACCTCGGAGACGGCCAGCGCGACGTCGCCGTTGAAAGTACCCATGAGGACATCCACGCGGTCCTTCTCGATCAGCTTGGCGGCGGCCTTCGCACCGGTCTCCGGGTTCGAGGCGTCGTCCGCCTCGAGGATGACGACGGGTCGGCCCAGCACGCCCCCGCGCTTGTTGTAGAACTCCAGCGCGACCGTCGCGCCGTGCACGTCGTGGACCGACGAGGTCTGGTAAGGACTGGAGAGCGGATCAATGATGCCGACCTTGATCGGCTCGCCGCGCGGGGGCTCCGCCGCCGCCAGCCCGGTCAGTCCGAGCAGCCGGTCCGCGGCGCGGCCGAAGACGAGCGCGCCGCTCGCCAGGGTCGAGAGCTGAAGAAAGCGCCTGCGCGAGATGATCGTCATAAGAGCCTCCTCCGGGAAAGTGGGGACTCGATGCTGTAGGGATAAGAGCATAGGTGCCCCGGGCTTGGCAACGTTTTCGGCCTCTGCCCGAGAGGCTCGGGAGGTTTCCCCCCGAGAAAGGGGACTTGCACAACGGCAGGGGCAGGGGTGTAGGGGCGCCGGACCGGCCGGCGGGCGTCAGCGAGCCCGGGCGGTAAGCGGGGAAGGCCTGCCGCCCGGGCCTGGCGTCCCGCTCAACTGTACTGATCCTCCGTGTAGCACTGCTTGATCGCCCAGAAGACCGCTTCCTTCAGTTTCTTGATCAGCGGATCGGGCGGGTCGTTTCGGATCTTCTGGAGCTTGCGGTCCAGCGCGAAGAGCGGCTCGACGGACCGCTTGTCCGGCAGCTTGCCAAGGGCCCAGGCGATCTCGGTCTGGACGCGGATGTCAATCCCAGGCGCGTCCAGCATCTCGAGCAATGGCGGGATGATCCGCGAGTCCCCGTGGAGCGCGCCCACCTGCCCCAGACCCTTGGCCGCCGCCGCCTGCAGCTCGGGGTCCTTCGCGTTCTTCAGCATGTCGATCAGGATCGGGATGGACTCCTTGCCGAGGTTGCCCATGGCGACGGCGGCCTGCTTGGCGAGGTCCTTGTCCTTGAGCGCCTCCTTGAGCTTCGGCAGCGCCTCGTCGGCGAGCAGCTCGCCGAGCAGCGAGATGACCTTGAGCTTCCGGAGCTGCTTGGTGTCCGGGGAATCCAGCACCTTCAGCAGCACTTCGGAGTGCCCCCATTCAGCCGCCAGCAGGACGGAGAAATCGTAGTGCTCCAGGATATCCTTGAGCTTCGCCATGGCGTAGGCGCCGGGCTCGCCGGCGTTGGCCTTCTGCGCCGCGGCGACCGCGTCCTCGAAGTCGGTGCGCACCTCCTTCTGCCACTTGATCCGGGTGCCGCCGAGCAGGTAGTAGAGTTGGCAGGCTGGCCCCTTCCAGACCCGCGAGGGCGAGTCGGGGAGATCGGCATCACTGCCCATCGTCGTCGTGCCTTCCCAGGTCTTCCGCTGCTCGCACTTGACCTTGAGGACCACGTCGTGCGGTTTGGCGGGGTCGGTGACGACCTCGTAGCCCAGCTCCGTGAGGCGCGCCTTGGCGACGTCCACGAAGGGGCTCGCGTCCACCGCTCCCTTGTCGGTGAGGGCAATCCCCTCGACCAGCACGGTGCGGATCTTCGCCAGGTGCTGTTTCTGCTCCGGCGTAAAGTAATCGCGGTAGGCCCAGCTCGCACCGGTCGCGAGCAGGAGGAACAAGGCCGTGCCTAATATGACTCTGATCATAACGCACCTCCGTGGAGACGACAGCCTGCTTGGTTCGGACGGATGGGAAGACTTCTGGCCTATGCGCATCCCCCGCAGGCCAGAGACGGTGTCCGGCTCAAGCCGCCGACACGACCGGACACGTCGTGGGAGGCGGGCGGCCATCCACCGGCTCCGGTCACACGAAAGCCATAAAAAGTATACCGCGCTCAGGGGACTTCCGCTACAGGGGCGATTCGGAGGCCCCGGCGGGCTCGGCCCGGCCCGGGCGGCCCGGGGACGCCGCAACCTTGCCCGTTGACAGGGATGCGCAGGGGCCTGTAAATAAGGATGCTTGACCCGGGTTGAGGTCGGGTTTGAACGTCGAGCGGCGGGTTCCGTCCTTGACCACGGTCGCGACAGCCAGGGGCGAGAGTGGCGGAACTGGCAGACGCGCGAGACTTAGGATCTCGTGGGCTCCCGTGGGGGTTCAAGTCCCCCCTCTCGCACCATCTCCCTAGTCGTCTCCCACCCCCCACGAGCCGCTCAGGAATCAGACGAGGATGAAACTCGAAGTCACGGAGCTGGGCCCGGTCAAGCGCGTGCTCAAGATCGAGGTGCCGCAGGACGAAGTGGACCGGCGCTTCGCCGAAGCCTACGCGGACCTCAATCGGCAGGTGCACGTTCCCGGCTTCCGCCCAGGCAAGGCGCCGCTGGCCCTGCTCGAGAAGCGGTACGCCAAGGCGATCGAAGAGGACCTGGTTCGCCGGCTCGTCCCCGAGTACTAC
This sequence comes from uncultured Nitrospira sp., assembly GCA_964616355.1. GTDB lineage: Bacteria > Nitrospirota > Nitrospiria > Nitrospirales > Nitrospiraceae > CAZTUO01. The sequence continues at coordinate 5,377 of CAZTUO010000118.1, read as the reverse complement.
GACCGGGCCGTCCGCCAGGCCGGGATCAGTCCTGTGCTGGTCGAGGTGCCGCCGATGGAGCGGCTCAAGCTCAAGAAACACGCGGCCTTCTCGTTCACGGCCACGGTCGAGATCAAGCCGAAGATCGAGCTGCGGGACTACCGGCCGCCCAATCCGATCTCGCTCAAGCCGGACAAGCGGACGATTACGGACGAGCAGGTGGACAAGGCGCTGGAGCTGCTGCGGGAGCAGCAGGCGCAGCTCCACCCCGCGCCGGCTGGCACCGCGCTGGCCGAGGGTGACTACGCGGTCCTCGACGTGGAGGGGTTTCTGGACCTGGCGCCGCTCGAGGGCGCCAAGCGCGACGGCGTGTTCCACAAGGTCGGCTCGAAGGAGCCTGTGCTCGGCCTCGAGGTGGACCCGCACCTGCCGGGCAGGAAGGCGGGCGAGTTCGTCGAGGTCTCCCAGCCCTATCCCCCAACCCATCCGGATGCACGGCTGGCCGGCAAGACCGTGGTGTTCCGGATCAAGATCCAGGCCGTCAAGCGGAAGCAGCTCCCGGCGCTGGACGACGAGTTTGCGAAGGACTGCGGCCCCTATACGTCGCTGGCCGAGCTGCGGGACAAGCTCCGCGCGCAGATGGAGCGCGCGCTCAGGCGGGACATCGAGGAAGGCTACAAGGAGCAGGTGCTCAAGCGGCTGGCGGAGACGCACCACTTCGATCTGCCCGAGACGCTGGTTGAGCGCGAGCTGTCGGCGATGATCCGCGGCCACCTGGAGGCCCAGCGCCGACAGAAGGGACAGGCGCTGGACATCCAGGAGCCCGCGGCGCGGCAGGAGGAGATCAAGCGGCTGCGGGCGGAGCACCTGCCCGAGGCGCAGCGGCGCGTCAAGGTGGCGCTGATCCTGGAGGCCATTGCCGAGCGGGAAGGGCTCACGGTGGACGAGGCGGACATCCAGGCCGAGATCGCCCGCATGGCGGGGGAGCTGAAGCTCCCGAAGGCCGAGGTCGAGCGGCTAGTCGCGGCGGGCGGCGAGGAGTCCCGCGACGACCTCCGCAGCCGCATCCTGGCGGAGAAGGCGCTGGACTTCGTGTACCGCCACGCCGTCATCCAGGGGTAGCCCCGGACGCCCAGCCGCCCGGTCGCAAACCGGGGCGACTGTGATAAGATGGCGCTGTCCGCCCGCGCCAGGCGGAGCGAGCCGACGGAGCGCCGACGAGATCGAGCTTCAGAAAGGACAAGCCGGTATGTTAGTCCCGATCGTGATCGAGCAAACCAACCGAGGCGAGCGTGCCTACGACATCTACTCCCGCCTGCTGAAGGACCGCATCATCTTCCTGGGGGCGCCGATCGACGACGTGTTCGCGAATCTGGTCATCGCCCAGTTGCTCTTCCTCGAGGCCGAGGACCCGGAGAAGGACATCAACCTCTACATCAATTCTCCCGGGGGCAGCGTGACGGCGGGGCTGGGCATCTACGACACGATGCAGTACGTGAAGCCCCCGATCAACACGATCTGCCTCGGGCAGGCCGCCAGTATGGGCGCGCTGCTCCTGGCCGCGGGGACCAAGGGGAAGCGGTTCGCGCTCCCCAACGCCCGCATCATGATCCACCAGCCGATGGGCGGCTTCCAGGGGCAGGCCACCGAGATCGACATTCACGCCCGGGAGATCCTGAAGATCCGCGAGCGGCTCAACGAGATCCTGGCCAAGCACACCGGCCAGCCGATCGAGAAGATCGCGCAGGACACCGAGCGCGATTACTTCATGTCCGGGGAGGAGGCGCGGCGGTACGGCTTGATAGATGAGGTCATCACCCGCGCGCCGAAGACGATCCGGGAGCTGAAGGGCGAGAGCAAGGACGGGGCGCCGGAGGCGGCCAAGGACGGCGGCAAGGGATAGGCCAGGACCACAGCAGGCGGAGGGGGCATGCCCAAACAGGAGAAGTCGGACCGGCAGTTGCGGTGCTCGTTCTGCGGCAAAAGCCGCGAGGAGGTGCGCAAGCTCATCGCGGGCCCCACGGTGTACATCTGCGACGAGTGCGTGAACCTCTGCAACGACATCATCGCGGAGGACTGGGAGGAGGCCAAGGAGGAGATCTCCGCCAAGCTCCGCAAGCCGGCCGAGATCAAGCATCACCTGGATCAGTACGTCATCGGGCAGGAACGGGCTAAGAAGATTCTCTCCGTCGCCGTTCACAACCACTACAAGCGCATCTCGGCGAACGAGGTCGACGACGTCGAGTTGCAGAAGGGCAACATCCTCATCATCGGGCCGACTGGCACGGGCAAGACGCTTCTTGCCCAGACCCTCGCCAAGTACCTGGACGTCCCGTTCACGCTGGCCGACGCCACGACCCTGACTGAGGCGGGCTACGTCGGCGAGGATGTCGAGAACATCATCCTCAAGCTCCTGCAGGCCGCCGACTACGACGTCGAGCGGGCGGAGCGCGGCATCGTCTACATTGACGAGATCGACAAGATCAGCCGCAAGAGCGACAGCCCCTCGATCACCCGCGACGTGTCCGGCGAGGGGGTGCAGCAGGCGCTGCTCAAGCTGATCGAGGGGACGGTTGCGAACGTCCCGCCGCAGGGTGGTCGCAAGCACCCCCACCAGGAGTTCATCCAGGTGGACACGACCAACATTCTCTTCATCTGCGGGGGCGCCTTTGTCGGGCTGGAGCAGATCATCGAGCAGCGGCTCAACAAGAAGTCCATGGGGTTCGGCGCGGAGATCCGAGGCAAGAGCGACACCCGGCTGGGCGAGCTGCTCGCGCGCGTGCAGCCTGAGGACCTGCTCAAGTACGGGCTGATCCCCGAGTTCGTCGGGCGGCTGCCGGTGGTGGCCACGCTCGATGAGCTGGACGAAAAGGCGCTCGTGCGCATCCTGACCGAGCCACGCAATGCGCTGACCAAGCAGTACGAGAAGCTCCTCTCCTTCGAAAAGGTCAAGCTGCGCTTTACCGAAGGCGCTCTCGCTGCGATCGCCCACAAGGCCTACGTCCAGAAGACCGGGGCGCGTGGGCTCCGGGCGATCCTGGAGGAGGTCATGCTCGACGTCATGTACGATGTGCCCTCCCAGAAGCAGATCAAGGAGATCGTGGTGAACGAGGAGGTCATCCTCGGCAAGTGTCAACCGATCCGGATCTTCGAGCAGGACAAGGACATCAAGAGCGCCTGACCCGCGCGGGAGGCGGAGCGGCGATGCGTTGGCAGGGGGACGGAAGCCCCGATGGGACGGCGCAGGCTGCGCGAAGCGCCCCGGGTGGCGCTGGCCCTGCTGCTGGCGCTGGAGGCCGCCTCGGCGGGGGCACCGCCAGCGGGCGTCGGGCTGGACGGCGCGCCGATGGTGCTGGTTCCCGCCGGCCCCTTCACCATGGGCAGCAACGAGGTGCCGGACGAGCAGCCGATCCACGAGGTGGACCTGGAGGCCTTCTATCTGGATCGGTTCGAGGTCACGACGGCGCGCTACGCGAAATTTCTGGAGGCGACGGGCGCGAAGGCGCCCCGGCACTGGAACGAAGTGAACCTGGCCCGTGACGGTCAGCGTCCCGTGGTTGGCGTGAGCTGGGCCCTGGCCGAGCGCTATTGCCGCTGGGCGGGCAAACGGCTGCCGACCGAGGCCGAGTGGGAGAAGGCGGCAAGAGGGACGGACGCGAGACGCTACCCCTGGGACAACGAGGAGCCGACCGGCGAGCGGGGCAACTTCGGCAAGCTTCACTGGACAGGCTACGAGACGCTCGACCCCGTCGGCAGCCATCCGCGCGGCCGGAGCCCGTATGGCGCCGACGATCTGGCTGGCAACGCCTGGGAATGGGTGGCGGACTGGTACGATTCCACGTACTACGCGAAGAGCCCGGCGCAGAATCCGACGGGCCCAGCCGAGGGGGTCGAGCGGGTCGTCCGGGGCGGCGGCTGGAACTACGAAGGCTTGCTCGCTCGGTCGGCGGACCGGAACCGCGACGCGCCTGATACGGAGATCAACACCTTCGGGTTCCGCTGCGCGAAAGATGCGTCGAGCCGGACGCGATGACCCATCATCGTTCGCCGCTTCCGATCGAGGCAACGGCCCAGGCCGCCCAGCGGCGCACCGCGGGACTCGCGTCGGCGTGCGCGGCCGTCGAGAGGGCGGGAGCGACCGACTGGTCCCCGAACTTACCCAGCCGGAACGCCGCCTCGGTCCGGACTCCCGGATCGGGGTCCGTGAGCAGCCGCTCCTGCAGGGCCGGGAGGCTGCGCGGGTCGGCCAGCTCGCCGAGCGCTGCGACCGCGCCCTGCCGGACGCGCGCATCCGGATCGCCCAGCGCCTCGACCAGCGCCGGATAGGCGGCCGGCGACTCCAGCCACTCCAGCGCGTGGACAGCGGCGCGCCGGGTCGGGACCTCGCCGTTGTGCAGCGCCTCGGCGATCAACTCGATCATCCCCTGGGTCGCCCCAATCTGCCCCAATGCCTGCGCGGCTGCGACCTGCACGGCTGGCTCGGGATCGCGCAGCCGTTCGACGAGCGGCAGCCCGGCGTGGTCTAACGCCGGCTCGCCGATCGCGCCCAGCGCCCAGGCGCTCGCCGCCCGGACCGCGGCGTCCTCGTCCAGCAAGCGCTCCGCGAGCGCGGCGACGGCTCCCGGCTCGCCGACCTTGCCGAGGGCTTGGGCGGCGGTCCGGCGGACGTCGGCATCCGGATCCTTGAGCAGCGCCACCAGCCGGGGCACCGCGGTCTTCGGCTCGGATGGCGGCGAGTCGCCCGTGCAGGCTGCGAGGAGGCTGGCCAGCGCAAGCAGGCCGTTCGCAGCCCTCAGAAGGGGGCCGTGATCGCGAAGGGGCGAGCGGCGACGAAGGATGAACGACGGATGACGAATAACGAGCTTCAACCCTGCTTGGGAGGCTCTTCCCGAGGGGACGGCATCTCCTTGGCGGATTCGATCGTCTGCTCGATCTCCTTCTGCGCGGCGTCGAGCTCCGCCTGGATCGTCCGCATTTGCGGGTCCACGGAATTGCGCACGTCGGCGACCGCCTGCCGGAACGTCCGCAGCGTGTCGCCGAGTCCCTCGCCAAGGCTCTGGAGATCCTGCGGCGACAGGCCGCCGCCAGCCTGAGCCTGGGCCGCCTGCTGTTTCCGCGCCGCTTGCTGGGCCTGGACACGGGCGACCGCCTCCTTGTTCACGATCGCGGAGGGCCGCTTGGCCGCGATGACTGGCTTCGGCTGCGCGGAGGGCGGCAGCGGCGGGTAGGAGGCCCGCGGGAGCGGCGGCGGCTGGGCCATGCGCTCTTCCATGGTCGGGAGCGGCGGTGGCTGGTAGCCGGTCGGTCCGCTCGTGGGTGCCTGCGCAGCGGCGGGCTGCGCGGCTGGTTGCGGCTTCGGCTTGGGCGGCTTCGGCGGGGTCGGGCCCGCGCCGGCTGC
>CAZTUO010000117.1:0-9588 GCA_964616355.1 uncultured Nitrospira sp. | reverse complement strand
GGCCGGCGGGGCGACGCCGGACGCCGCGGCGCGGCTGGTGCTCGCCCGGCACGTGAGCCGGCTCCGGGGCACGGCCGGCGCGCTCGTGCTGGCGCCGGACGGCCGGTTCGCGATCCGCCACACCACCCCGCACATGTGCGCAGGCCACTGGGACGGGACGGGGCGACCGGTGGTTCGGGACCAGTTTGAACGCTGAAGGAGAGGCTGTGAACCGGATCCAGCCGAGGGTAGAATAAGCCTGCCGCGTTCAGAGTGCAGCGTTCATCGTCCTGCGTTGGAGCGGGCCATGAGCCGCGTGCTGTTCCATCTGGCGTTTCCGGTCCACGACCTGGCGGCCGCCAAGCGGTTCTACGTGGACGGATTGGGCTGCGAGCTGGGACGGGAGTCCGACGCCGCAGTGACCCTGGGCTTGGCCGGCCACCAGCTCGTCGCCCATCTCACGAAGGCGACCCCGGAGCCGCAGCGGGGTATCTATCCCCGCCACTTCGGGCTCGTCTTCACGAGCGAACAGGACTGGCAGGCGCTCGCGGACCGGGCCCAGGCCAAGGGACTCCCGTTTTTCCAGGCCCCGCGGGTCCGGTTCCCGGGAACCCGGATCGAGCACCGGACCTTCTTCCTCGAGGACCCCTCAGGCAATCTCCTCGAGTTCAAGCACTACACGCACGAGTCCGCTATCTTCGGCGAGCGGGACTACCGGGACATCGGCGACGCGGACTAGAAAGACGGGCCTCGGGCGACGACGGGCAGGCGCCCGGGCCTCACTCCGGCGCGGAGAGCTTGAGGCCGACGATGCCGGCCACCACCAGGCCGATGCACAGGAGCCGGAAGGGGTCGCGCGATTCATCGAAGCACAGGATCCCCACCAGGGCCATCCCCGCCGCGCCGATCCCGGTCCAGACGGCATAGGCTGTGCCCAGCGGGATATCCTTGAGCGCCACCGCCAGGAACCAGAGGCTGGCGACCATGGCGACCGCGGTGCCGACGCTCGGCCAGAGCCGCGTGAAGCCGTCCGTGTATTTCAACGCGGTGGCCCAGAGAATCTCGCACAGCCCTGCGAGCAGCACGAACAGCCATGCCATCGGCCTCGTCTCCTTTCTCGCCGTTCACGCCTCACGGCCCAGCGCCCAGGCCCATCCTCGCCAGGATCTGCTGCTGCCGCCGGGCCAGGTAGGCTGTGACGATCAGGGGATCGTACCGGCGGGGCGAGGGCAGGATGGCGGCCAGCAGCGCGGCTTCCTCCGGCGTGAGCTCCCGGGCCGACTTGCCGAAGTGATGCCGCGCGGCCGCTTCCGCGCCGTACACCTGGTCCCCCCACTCCACGACGTTGAGATAGAGCTCCAGGATGCGCGGCTTGCTCAGGCGGCGCTCCAGCGCCCAGACGATCAGCGCCTCGTGCAGCTTCCGCCACCACGTCCGCTCGGACGAGAGGTACAGGTTTTTGGCGAGCTGCTGCGTGATCGTACTGCCCCCCGCCTCGATCTCGCCCGCCTCCAGGTTCCGCACCGCCGCGTCCCGGATGCCCTTCCAGTCGAAGCCATGGTGCGTGTAGAACCCTGCATCCTCGGAGACGATCACGGCCCGTTGCAGGTGCGGGGAAATGCGCGAGCGCGGCACCCAGATCCAGGCCGGGCGGGCGCGCCGGCCCGCGGCGCGCGCCTCTTCCGCTCGGGCTCGCATCAACGCGGTGGTCGAGGGATTCCGCGTCGCGAGCGCGCTGACGTCGGGAAGCGTGACGAGCCAGGCGACCACGATCCCGGCGAGCCACAGCCCGGTCAGCAGCGCCGCGAGGACGATCAGCCGCCCGAGCGCGATGCGGCGAGTTGACTTGTCCATCACCCGATGTTAAAGCAGCCCCCAACTCTCGGCCGTCAGCCTTTAGCTTCCGAGGAAGACCCGGCCGGTCTTACCTTCTGCAAGCTGATCGCTGAACGCGGATTGCTGACAGCGGGCTTCCAGTTCCCATGCATCTTCTCGCCGCCGAGTTTATCAAAAGCTGTCGCGGACCGGAGGAGTTTCCTGCGGAGCGGCTTCCCGAGGTGGCCTGCGTGGGCCGCTCCAACGTCGGGAAGTCCTCGCTGCTGAACTCGCTCCTGCGCCGGAAGGGCCTGGCGCAGGTCAGTGGCACGCCGGGCAAGACCCGCCTCCTCAACCTCTACCGGGTTACGACCGGCGATCCGCGCGTCCGCCGGCTGTACCTCGTGGACTTGCCCGGCTACGGCTACGCGAAGGTGGGCAAGGCCGAGCGGGCGCGCTGGGCGCCGATGATCGAGGCCTATCTGACCGGCCGGCCCGAGCTGCGCGGGGTCCTCCTGCTCGTGGACGCGCGCGGGCCCCAGCCGCAGGACCAGACCACGTTCGGATGGTTGCAAGGGGCGGGCCTGGCGACGGTGCTGGTGGCGACGAAGATCGACAAGCTCTCGCGAGGTGAGCGGGCTGCGCAGCTCGCGGCGATCCGGAGATTCCTGGACCTGCCGCCCGAGACGCCCCTGATCCCCTATTCGGCGGTCACGCACGAGGGGCGGACCGAGCTATGGGCGGCATTGCGTGCGATCCTCGCAGCGCCCGGCCCGAGGCCCGAAGGTGGTCGCTAGCGGGGCGAGGCCGTTCTCTCCTTCCCCGTGCCGCGCGCTCTTCTTCAAAACTTGATCTCGATGTAGGCCTTGTTCTTGAGGTCCCGCATCCAGCGCTCGTACATGTCCTCGGTCTTCTGCTGGAAGACGAGGCCCTTGATCTCGTTCTTGACCTCGGCGAAGGGACGGAACTGGGGGGGCTTCTTCTCTTCCAAGCGGATGATGTGCAGCCCTTCGGGCGTCTCGACGGGCTCGCTCACCTGATTGGGCTGCAGCTTGGCGATGGCCCGCTCGATGGCCGGCTGCAGCTCTCCTTGGCGCACGAAGCCCAGGCTGCCGCCCTGCCGCGCCTGCGGGCCGTCCGAATAGCGGAGGGCCAGATCGGCGAAGTCTGCGCCCTGCCGCAGCGCGGCCAGGATGTCCCTGGCTCGGCTCTGGAGATCGGCCTGGTCCTGCCCGCGCCGACGGCGGAGCAGGATCTGGCTGATCCGATACTCGTCCGGGAGCATGAATCGGCTCAGGTGCTCCTCGTAGTAGCGCTTCATCTCCGGCTCCGAGACCATGACCCCGCTCCGGACCTCGCGGTCTACCAGCCGCATCAGCACCAACTGCTCCTTGATGAGCTTCCTGTCCTGGGGGTTGGCGTAATCGAATTTCTCCCCCTGGCGCTGCAGCTCCTTGAGGGTGCTGCGGACCTCGTCGTCGGAGACATCCACACCCTTGGTCGCCGCATACTGGATCTGGAGCTTGCGCTCGATCATCCGGGTGAGGAGCGTGTATTCAAGCTGCTGGAGCCGGCGCGCCAGCTCCGCCCCCCGGTACTGTTCCCGCAGCCGCTGCTCCTCGGGAGCCGCCTCGTTTTTCAGCTCCGAGAGCGTGATCACTTCGTTGTTGACCACGGCGACGATGCGGTCCGTCAGGAGCGCGGCCTCTCCGACCGCGGGCGGGAACGGCAGGAGCCAGAGCGCCAGCGCGAGGGAGACGACGAGCCGGCGGCAAGCACGACCGGCCGAGGGGGACGGTGTCGGGGTCACAGCGGTGCTCACAGGCGCCCCTCCCGGGCTGGCGGGCGGATGACCGGTCGAGCCCGGACTAGAGCGGAGGTCGGTCGGCGATGGCCTCTTAGGGCGTGGGGCCCGGCTGCGGGCCGGCGTCCCGGGACAACGATCGGGACGCCTCCGCCATCCGGATGGTGGCCGCCGCTCTGAGCGCGGCCAGGTATTCCTCGAACCGCTGGCGCCGCTTCTCTGCGTACAGTTCCTTCCGCAGCCGCTCGCGCAGGGCCGTGACGCGGGTCGCATGGTCCTCTTCGCGCGCCGTCACCTTGACGAGGTGGAAGCCGGCCAGGCTCTGGACCGGCTCGCTCACCGCGCCCGGCTTCAGCTTCAAGATGGCGGCCTCGACTTCCGGCAAGACGGCCCCCTTGCGATAGGGGCCCAGATCGCCACCCCGCTCCCGCGTCGCGGCGTCCACCGAGTAGCGCTTCGCGAGCTTCGCGAAGTCCGCCCCCTCGTCCAGTTGCCGCTTGAGGTCCCAGGCCTGCTTGGCCGTGGGCACCAGGATGTGCGAAGCCCGGATCTGCTCGGCCGCCGCAAGCTCGTCCGCATGGGAGGCGTAATAGGCCTCCATCTCCTCCTTCGACACATCCACCTGGGGCGTGACGACCACCTTCATGAGCTGGTCGAGCACCAGTTGTTCCTTGATCCGCTCCAGCCGCTCGCGAAACTGCAGCTCTTGGTCCAGTCCCCTCTTCCGGGCCTCCTGCAGGAGAAGCTCCCGCGTGATGAGATCATCCAGGAACTTCCGCTTGCCTCCCTCGTTCCGGTAGTAGGCCTGCGTGGGCTCGGGCAGCTCCGCCCAGCGTTGTTCCAGCTCGCTCTGCGTGATCGGCTTCCCGTTGACGAACGCCACCACCGGCGGCTCCTCCGCAGCCGGCGCGCAGGCGGCCAGCCCGAGGGCCAGGCCGCAGGCTGCCGCCAGCCGGACGCCCGCGAACGGCCGATCGTCGAGTCTCAACCAGGGGACAGGGAAGCAGACTGCCACGAGGGTGCGCTCCGAAACGGGTCGCCGATCGGGTGCCTAGGTATCACAGAATGCCAGTGTTTGCAAGGTTGTATTGAGCTCCGGATAGACCGCGGACCAGCCGTCTTCCGGCACCTGGATCTCGAAGGACAGGGGGGAGAGCAGCCGCAGCCGCCGCTGGTAGCGGTCCATGAGGCGCCGCATGCCGGCTTCGGGCACCCGGGCTTTGGGATCGAAGACGACGGCCACGGCCTGCGGTTTGGCCTCGACGGTCGCCAGCCGCAACGACTTGGCCAGGCACCGGATCTGCATCACCTCAAACAGGCGCTCCACCGGCTCCGGGAGCGGGCCATACCGGTCCTCCATCTCGCCGTGCAGCAGAGCCAGCTCCCCAACCTGCTGGCAGGAGGCCAGGCGCTTGTACAGGGACAGCCGCTGGTGCACGTCCTCGACGTAGTCCTCTGGGATGAAAGCCGAGACGTTGACATGGAGCGTCGGGTCTGGCTCCTCCTCGAGGATCGTCCCCTTGAGCCGCTGGACCGCCTGCTTGACCATCTGCAGGTAGAGGTCGAGCCCGACCGCCGCGATGTGCCCGGACTGCTGTTTGCCGAGCAGGTTGCCCGCGCCGCGGATCTCGAGGTCCGCGGTCGCGATGCGGAAGCCGGCGCCCAGCTCCGTGAACTCCTGGATGGCCGTCAGCCGCTTCTGGGCCTCGGTGGACAGCGTCCCCTCGTCGGGGATGAAGAAGTAGGCGTAGGCCTGGTGCCCCGCCCGGCCCACGCGGCCCCGGAGCTGGTAGAGCTGCGCGAGCCCGAAGGTGTCCGCCCGGTTGATGAGGATCGTGTTCGCGTTCGGCACGTCCAGGCCGGACTGGATGATCGCGGTCGCCACCAGCACGTCGGCCTCCCGGCGAAGGAACTTGAGCATGACCCCCTCCAGCCGGCGCTCGTCCATCTGCCCGTGCGCCATGACGACCCGGGCCTCCGGGACCAGCTCCTGGAGCCGGCTCGCCATCCGCTCCATGGTCTGGACGCGGTTGTGGACGAAGAAGACCTGGCCGCCACGGCCCAGCTCCCGCACGATGGCCTCGCGGACGACCGCCTCGTCGTAGCGGAGCACCTGGCTGCGGATGGCGAGCCGGCCCGGCGGCGGGGTCTCGATCACGGAGAGGTCCCGGACGCCCGACATGGCCATCTGGAGCGTGCGCGGGATCGGCGTCGCCGTGAGCGTCAGTACGTCCACCTGCGTCCGGAGCTGCTTGAGCCGCTCCTTGTGCCGGACGCCGAACCACTGCTCCTCGTCAATGATGACGAGTCCGAGGTTCCGGAACTGCACGTCCTGCTGGAGCAGCCGGTGCGTCCCGATCACCACGTCCACCGCGCCCGCCGCCAGGTCTTTGAGCACGGCCTTGATCTGCTTCGGGCTCTGGAAGCGCGAGAGCATGGCCACGCGCACCGGGAACGGCGCGAAGCGCTGCGCGAAGTTCTCGTAATGCTGCTGGGCGAGCAACGTGGTCGGCACCAAGACCGCCACCTGGCGGTTGTCCTCGACCGCCTTGAAGGCGGCCCGCATGGCGACCTCCGTCTTGCCGTAGCCCACGTCGCCGCAGACCAGCCGGTCCATGGGCTTGGGCGCCTCCAGGTCGCGCTTGATCTCCTCGATCGCCCGCAACTGGTCGGGCGTCTCCTCGTACTCGAAGGCCGCCTCGAACTCGCGGGTGAGCGTGCTGTCCTCGCCGTACTCGCGCCGGTGGACGAGCTCGCGGCTCGCGTACAGCTCCACCAGTTCGTGGGCCATCTCCTCGATGTCCTTCTTGACCTTGGCCGTCGTCCGGGCCCAGCCCGTCCCGCCCAGCCGGTCCAGCCGGGGCACGTGGCCTTCGGCGCCGCGGTAGCGCTGGACCTGATGCAGCCGGTCCAGCGGCACGTACAGCCTGTCCCCGCCGGCGAACTCCAGGACGAGGTAGTCGCTCTCGAAGCCCTGCACCGCCAGCCGCTTGAGCCCCTGATACCGCGCGATCCCGTGCTGCACGTGGACGACGTAGTCGCCGACCTCCAGCTCGTCCAGCGAGGAGAGGAACGTCGCGGCCTTGCTCTTGGGCGCCGGCCGGTGGCGGAGTCCCTTGGCGAACAGCTCCTCCTCGGTGATGACGGCGAGCCGCCCCTCGGCAGAGACGAAGCCGGCGGAGAGATCCCCCTGGAGGAGCGCGAAGGGCGGCTTCTGCGCCAGCGAGACCCGCCAGTCCTGGGGCTTCCAGACGGCAGCGGGCAGGTCATGCTCGGCGAACAGCGCCAGCAGCCGGTCCACCTGGCCGCGGCTCCGCGCGACGAGCAGCACCGGTCCCGCCCCGCGCAGCCGATCCAGGAGGGCGAGCGTCTCGGTGAAGGGAGTGCCGCGCTGCGCGAGCCCCACGCTCGCCGGGGACTGGACCGGGAAGGGCACCACCGGGGCCCAGGACGCGTCCAGCGACGCCAGCGGATCCATCGCCAGCCGGGGCCAGTCGTGCGTCCGATCGAGGATCGTTTCCCAGGGGAGGTAGAGCCGGTCGGGCTCGGGCAGTGGCGCGCCGGTCGTTCCCGTCCCGTGGCGGCTGTACGCCTCGGCGACCTCCTCCCGGAAGTCCTGGGCCTTCTTCGCGAGCCCCTGGGGCTGGTCCAATACGAGCGTCGCCGGCTCCGTGAAGTAATCGAGCAGCGTGTCCATGGCCGGGTAGCGGTCTGGGCCGTACCACTCCGCGTCGGGCGGCAGTGGCTCCAGCGCGTCGCGCGCGCCATCGGGCGCGATCAGCTCGCGCGCCGGCAGGAGCCAAGCCTGCGGCAGCTTCCCGGTGGACTTCTGGGTCGCCGTGTCGAAGAGCCGGACCGACTCCACGCTGTCGCCGAGGAACTCGATCCGCAGCGGATCGTCGTAGCCCGTCGAGTAGAGGTCCACGATCCCGCCCCGGACGCTGAACTCGCCGGGGACCTCCACGACCGACGTGCGACGGTAGCCGAGCCGGAGCAGGCGCGCCACCAGGGCCTCGCGCTCGATGGTCTCGCCCGGCCGGAGACCGAAGCAGCCCTCGGCGAACACCGACGCGGGCAGCAGGCGTTGGACGAGCGCGGGGACAGAGGTGACGAGCACGGTGCGCGCCCCGTCGGTCAAGCGCCGCAGCGTCCGCATGCGCCGGGCAATCAAGTCCACGTGGGGCGGGGTCGGCTCATAGGGCAGGGTCTCCCATTCGGGGAAGAGCGCCAGCGCCTCCCCCGGCAGGCCGAGCATGGCGTAGAAGAACCGGAGATCGTCGTAGAGACGCTCCGCGCGCTCGTCCGAGGCCGTGACGATGAGCCAGGACCGTGGGCTGGCCTCGGCCGACCCGCTCAGCAAGGTCAGCGCGAAGGCCGCCGTGGCCCCCTGCAGGCCGGTCAGGCCGGCCCGGGACGGACAATCGCGGAGCGCTTCGCGCACGGGGCGCAGGACCTGGTCCCAGAATTCCGGTTGCCGACGCGGGGGCACGGCAGGCTCAGGGGGTGTTCGCGCGTGGGCGGGACGGGCTCGGGGCCGGCGCGGGGGGCGGGCCGACGCCCTGGCCCCGGATCTTCTGGACGAGCGCGGTGGTGGACACGCCCGGGACGAGCGGAATGGTCGAGACCACCCCGCCTCGCCCCTCGACGATCTCGCGGCCGACGATCTGCTCGGGCGCCCAATCCCCGCCCTTCACCAGGACGTCCGGCTGCAGCTCGGCAATCAGCGCGGCCGGATCGGGCTCGTCGAAGACCACGACGTAATCCACGCAGCCCAGCGCCGCGACGACCTCCGCGCGCTGGGCGTCCGGGACGATGGGACGATCCGCCCCCTTGTCCAGCGCCCGGACCGACGCGTCGCTGTTGACCCCGACGACGAGCAGGTCCCCAAGCGCCCGCGCCGCCGCCAGGTACCGGGTGTGGCCGACGTGCATGAGATCGAAGCAGCCGTTCGTGAACACGATCCGCTCGCGCCGCGCCCGTCGCTCAGCCAGCTCCCGCACCAGCTCCGCGCGAGGCTTGATCTTGGTTCGCATGGGCCCATCATACCCGGGTTGCGGCCGGGGAATAAAGGGGAAGCGGCTGGCCGCCCGCGGCTTGTCCAGCGCGCCAGGAATTGACTACACTGGGTTCCATGGGTGAGGACGGCTGGATGGCGGTCGTGCTCGTGGGCCTCGCGGTGCTGTACCTCCTGGGATACCGCTGGCTCCGGCGGCGTCGCCTGGCCAGACAGGCGGACAAGCTCCTGGAGGAAGTGCTCAAGGAAAAGGACGGCTTCCGCCGATGACGGCCGAGCCCAAGGAGACGAGCCGGCAGCGCATCATGCGGCTCATCGCCGAGACGCGCTGCTCTTCGCGCGACCTCGCGGAGCGCCTGGGGCTCCCGGAGCGGCGCGTCGAGGACGACCTGGCGCATATCGCCCGCACGGTCGCCGGAGATCGGGACCGCCGGTTCGTGGTCGAGCCGGCCGAATGTCTCGCCTGCGGCTTCGTGTTCCACAAGCAGCACCGGCTCACTCGGCCGGGACACTGTCCCCACTGCCACAGCGAGCACATTGCCTGGCCCCGGTTCGGGATCGAGCCGCGCGCGGCCCGGCCGCGGACGCGGTCCCTGCCATGACTGAGTCCTCGCCCGTCACCCAACGCGTCGAGCTGGCGGTGAGCGATCGCTACGCGCAAACGCATACCTGGGTGCCCACAGCCATTACCGGGTTCCTGTCCGCCTACTACATGGAAGACAGCCGGTTTCGCTTCCGGCAACGGTACCGCGAGCAGGACGGGGGCCTGTACGTCTGGCTCTGCGAAATCGAGGCGGGGATGTCGTTTCCGCGGCTGATCCGCCGGCTGCAGGCCGATTTCCCGCCCAGCCGCGTGCTCGATCAGGCGCCTGGCTCCACCTCGTCAGAACAGTGCCCCCGCTACGTGATTGATCTCCCCGAGGCCCCACCGGAAGCCTGAGGGCAACGGTCATGCCCCGCCGAGGCGGATGACCTG